>VGKX01000080.1 GCA_016866895.1 Candidatus Parvarchaeota archaeon | reverse complement strand
TTGTGGAACTTTTTCTCAAGTCAGCAATCACGTCCCAAACTTGCCCACGCGTGCAAAAGACGACTTTTGCCTGGGGGTTTGGGTTCTGGTAATGAAGCCCCCTGATAACGCCAAGCCTGTTTGTTGAAAGGAAAACCTCTTTTGCCTCAAAGCCAAGGCTTCCTAGAACCTGGTTGTCAAATATTTTTGTAAAATCTCCCCTTTCATCCTGCGCCGCAAATGCCCTTAGAAGCTTTGCCCCAACAAGCCCAAGGGGCTCGATTTCTATTTTCCCCATAGTATCATTCCGGTCCGTGCACCCGCGTTCATAATCCTGCTTCAAACGTTTCCCTACCAATCCTTTGAAACCCTGCTTTTTTCTATTTGCCCCCTGTTTTGCAAATACCATCCGTGAAGCTCTTTTATCCCCTGCTCCATGCTTTTGAACTTCAGCCCCTTCATCAGGCTTTTCAGTCTTGTGTTGTCACCACTGTACTCGTTTCCAAGCCCGGGATTTGCCACCTCAATTTGCTGGCTGCCGCCTGCCACCGTGTTGATTGCCCTGCCGATTCCAACAAGGTCGTTTTTCTCGTCAGGTGTGACATTGTAGAACTTTTCTTCAAGGCCTGCGTCATGGCTTGAGGCAAAGTGGTCTATCACCTTTACAAGGTCGTCAACGTGCAGGTAGCTGAACACCACATTCCTGTTTGAGATTTTTACTGGAAGGCCAAACAGCTTCCTGCAAATTGAATTTGAGATAAAGCGTATCTCATAGTCCTCGTATTTGCCATAGCAGCCAAACACCCTCAAATCAACCATGTTTTCGGATTTTTGTATGTGCCTTGCGCACACGTATTTGTAAAACCCGTACTGGTCTGAGGGCACAATCCTGTCAAATTCGCCTTCGCCGACGCTGACAAGCTGCCTTGTTTTGTCGTACTCAGCCCCGCTTCCAATCTGTACCAGCTTCCCAAACCTGCTTGCGCACCTTGCAATATTGAAAAACGACTTGAGGTTCGCCTCAACAACATTTTGCATCTGCACTGTTTTTCTTGTGCCCCCCGTGTTTGCAGCATGTATGACAATATCAAAATCGTTTGACTTAATGAATTTTTCAACTGCGGCAGCGTCAGTAAGCTCAAGTGCGCTGTGGCTTGGGCCTGTAATGTCATACTTTTTGCCAAGCTGCTCGGTTATGTTCCTGCCAATAAACCCGCCTGCGCCAGTCAGAAATACGCTTTTTTTACCCATGTAATCCACAACCGTCTTTCAGCCTACCTCGCTCAAATCCTGCGCAAAAGTCAATCATCTTGGAATGTTGTCTCTTTAATATATGTCTGCCTGTCAAGGAACGGGAACATGTCGTCAAACGGTTTTGAGACCATTGTCCCATCCGCAAGTTTTTCAGAGGCCACCCTAGGAATCACAAGCTGGTCTTCAGGTGAAATTACTTCGCATATGACATGGCCTGGGGATTCAAGCGCCTCTTTAATGGCATCGTCAAGCCCGGAGATTTTTGAGACAATAATAGATTTTATGCCGTAAGCCTTGGCAATTTTTTGCGTGTCAGGGCAGCTCATCCCAGTCTTGGGGCTTTCGCCAACCAGCCTCCCGTCCTGGAAATTGCGCTGCGTGTGGCGAATAAGAAGATAGCCGTTGTTTGTCCAGATGAAAATTTTCACAGGCAGCTTGTGATGGACAAGTGTTTGCAGCTCCTGTATGTTCATCTGCAGGCAGCCATCGCCGATTATTGCGACAACCCTGCCGCTTTTTTTGGCGCTTGCCGCACCTATTGCGGCAGGAAGCCCGTAGCCCATTGTGGAAAGGCCGCCTGTTGTAATGTATTTTTGCCCGCGCTTCACTTCAAAGGCCTGCGCCACAACATGGAACGACGAGCTTGTATCCACTACAATCGTATCATCCTTCCCCATCTGGTCTGACAGGCGCTTTGTGAACAGGTAAGAGTTTATCCCCTTGCCATCATCCATATACTCCTCAAGCACAGTCGGATAGTCCCTTTTCCAGCCTGCGCACTTTGCAAGCCACTTTTCGCGGGCAGGCCATGGCATATTTTTTGCCTGCCTTAAAAGCCCCTCAAGGAAAATTGCCGCATCCGACCGTATCTTCAGGCCGCCTGAATCCATGCTTGGCTTTGCAAGCTCAAATTCGTCCACATCGACATAGATTTTTTTCGCGTTTTTTGCAAAATCCCTAAAGCCGTATCCTGTCAGCGACATGCTCAGCCTGCAGCCAACAACAATGAGAAGGTCGCATCCCTGCACCGCAAAATTAGCGGCCCGCTGCCCGTATGTTCCTGGCCTTCCAACATAAAGCCGGTGGTCGGATTCAACCATGTCTATGTTCAGCCTTGAAGTCAGAAACGGCACATGCATCGCTTGTGCCGCCTCAATCGCCTTTTTTGCGCACCCGGACAATCTCACTCCGTTTCCAAACAAAAACAGCGGACGCTTGGAGCCGCTGAGCAGTTCAAGTGCCTGCGGGAGTTTTTTTTCAACTTCCCGGGCATATTCCTTGCCTTCATCATCTGGGACATACCCTGCAAGTGTTTCAGGGTCAACCATCACTGGCTGAACGTCAAGGGGCACCTCAATCCAGACAACCCCAGGCCTGCCGCTTCTTGCAAGGTGCGCCGCCTTTTCCATGTGGTACCTGACTGAATTTGGGTCCTCAATCATCACTGCATACTTTGCGACAGTTTTGAATAATGGCAGGCTGTCAAAACCCTGCACCCCGTACTGCCTGATGCCCTGTGCCTTCACGACACTTGCCTTGGTCTGTCCTGCAATCACCATTACAGGACTTGAGTCAAAGTGCGCGCTAATGACCCCTGTCAGCGTGTTTGTCATTCCGGGGCCTGCTGTGACGCAGGCGACCCCCATGCCCCCAGTTTCCCTTGCATACCCTTCGGCTGCCATGACGCACGCCTGCTCGTGGTGCATGCAGACATACTCCACTCCCTGCTGCCTTGAAATCGCATCAGTCAGGTGCATGCTAAAGCCGCCGACCACCATGAAGACCTTGCTTGCTTTTTGCGCAGCCACAAAGCCTGCGATGTAATCAGCTACCCGTACAAGCCCCCTGCCGCCTTTTCCCTCCATAAACCAAGCACCACTAATTCTTCCCGCTTCCCTTCCCTCTTCTCCCCTCTTATTTCCCACTCTATCCGTCTTTCTTGCTTTTCTTTGAAAGCTCAAGTGCAACTTCCGTTATATAATCCTCCTGCCCTGCCACAATCTTCCTTTTCCCAAGCTCTACAAGTATCTGTTTTGGGTCAACGCCAAATTGCGCCCCGACTTTCTGTGCAACAGGTGCAAATCCGGAGAATACCCCCGCAATCCCGCTTGTCAGCCTCACGCCGTCAATCTCTATTGGCTTGTCCATGAATTTTGTGACAATCCTGTCGCTTATGTCCATCAGCCTGAATTCGTCCATTCCGGTTGAGTAGCCGGACTTGTGCAATACTGCTGTAATGACTTCAAGGGCGCAGTTGCCAGCCCCTGCCCCAAACCCCCTCATTGTAGTGTCAACAATGGTTGCGCCTGAATCGACTGCTGCAAGCGAATTTGCGACAGCCATGCCAAGGTTGTTGTGCGCATGGTAGCCAACTTCAATCCCAAGCCCTTTTACTAGTGCTGAAACCTTCTGGCGCACTTCGTTAGGCAGCGTGGCGCCGGCCGAATCCATCAAAAGCACTGCATCAGCTCCGTACTGCTCCATCTTTTTTGCCTGCTCTAAAAGCCCCTCCCCATCAAGCATATGGGTCATCATAAGCACTCCTATTGCCTGCTTTCCCCGGCTGCTAACATACTCTATGTGCCGCTGCGTAATGTCTGCCTCGGTGCAGTGGCATGTGACAAAAACTGTTTGCGCCCCTGCGTCAAGGGCCGGCTCAAGGTCGTCATTAATCGTGCCAAATCCGGGGACAATAAGCACCCCAAGCCTTGTGTTCTTAAGCTCCTTTTTTGCAATCGAGATATAATCAAGGTCTGAAAGCAGGCTTTTCCCAATCTGAAGCGAGGAGGCGCCAAGGCCGTTTCCATGGCCAACAACAAGCAGCTTTACCCCTGCCGATTCTGCCGCAGCTGCATACTCCTTGACGTGCTGTGCTGTAAACCTGTGCCTAATCGCATGGGAGCCGTCCCTCAATGTCGAGTCAATCACAAGAATCTGTCTCATACAACCTACCCTTCCTGGCCGCCCATCATTGGCCTTTTTCGCTTGCGGCCTTTTTTGCATACTCCTCCGCAACCGCAACTGCTGCGCATGTCATGATGTCCAAGTTGCCTGCATATCTTGGAAGAAAATCCCCGGCTCCGACTATGTCTGTAATCACAGTCACGCGCCCTTCCTCCCAAACCGGCCCTGCAACAAGCTTTATTCCTGGCGTGAACTTTTGCATCCTGCCAATCATTTCAACAACGTTTTTCCTGATTGTTTCCATGTCAGGCTTGTTGTCCATTTCCATGTAAAGCGTGTTGTGCATGTCTATTGGCGGCACCGCAGGGTTCAAGTTCAATATCGCCTTTGCCCTCTTCACGCCTGTAAAAACCTCAATGCCCTTTCGAGTCGTTTCAATATACTCGTCCAGATTTATCCTGGTCCCTGGACCCGCAGACTTTGAGGCAATGCTTGTGGCAAGCTCTATGTATCCGACTTTTGGGCAGCTTTGCGCAAGCGCATATGCAACTGGAATTGAAGACTGGCCGCCGCACGACACCATATTCACGTCGCTGCACCCAAGGCACTGCTCAAGGTTGAGTATGGGTATGCACATCTTGCCCGTCTTTGCAGGGGTCAGGTCAAGTGTGAATTTGCCAAGCCTTTCAAGTATCGGGGCATGCTTCATGTGCGCAGGCGCGCTTGTGGCATCAAACACAATGCTGCAACACCCGGGGTTTTGCTCTATGGCCCCAATGGACTGGTCCGAGGTTTTAATGCCAAGCGCCTGCGCTTTTTTCATCCCTTCAGAGTCATTGTTCTGGCCAACAAACAATGCGCACTCAAGGTATTTTGAGCGCATGACTTTTGCAAGAAGGTCTGAGCCTATGTTTCCTGTCCCTAAAATCGCAACTTTCAGCTTTTCCATTTCCTTGCCCTGCCAAAACCGATGCAAGCCCGTTTGCGCATTTACGCCAGTAGGGGTTGCAGGAATTTTTAAAAGACTACAACTTTCCCCATGTAAGTTTTTAAGCATAGCTTTGCCCTTGGCAAAACAACCAAGCCAGCAAAAACAACCAAGCCAGCCAAAAAAGCAAAGCCAGCCAAAACAACCAAGCACGCCAAAACAACCAAGCCAGCAAAAACAACCAAGCCA
>VGKX01000079.1 GCA_016866895.1 Candidatus Parvarchaeota archaeon | reverse complement strand
AGGAGAAAAGAACCTGGCATATTACCATGCAATGTATGGCGGCTGGTGGATGTACAGCTCTAAAAACTGCAGGATTGAGACAAAACTTGACACTCAGACTGATTCCCAGGTCAACTTTAAGGCAAGCAACCCCACAATAAAAAAAGGCTGGAACTTTTTCACAATCCAGCCATTCATGGTCGGCAAAAACATGAAGGAGATGCTGGCAAACTGCAATGTTGCCAAGGGCAATTACTGGAACCCGAGCAAAGGCCAAAGAGGCGGCGGCACGAACGACCAGGGCTGGCATTATGATGATGATTTTGTTGTAAGAAGCGTCCCGACTTCGGCTTCCCCGATTCCGGCAAACGCAGTTGGAGCAACTTACCTGCTCAAGTTCGGCTCTGACTGTAGGCTAAACATTGCGGATGACGATACGCCTGCTGCACCCCCGACGCTTCCATGAAAAACAAGACCTTGCCTGCAGAAAATGGAAATCCAGGTGCAATAATCAACGCATTATGCCCTAGGAGGGGCACAGAAAGGCATTAAAAATTAAGCTTCGCTAAAATAGCCAAGGAAAGATACTTAGGCAACTTCTTGCCTGGCTGTTTTTAGGATTTGTTGGCCTGCCATACAATAAAAGGTGAGTTTCCATGAACATTAGCAAATACGAAAAAGCAAGGATAATAGGCGCACGCGCGCTTCAGCTTATCTCTGGTGCCCCGCCACTTGTAGAGGTGCCAACCAGCCCCACTGCAATGAAAATTGCCGAAGTGGAGCTTGAGGCCGGGGCAATACCGCTTGTGGTGCTGCGGCAGCATATCGCCTGATTGGCGGCTTTGTGCCCAGGCTTAGTTGATTTGACTCTAGGTTTTTGAAAAAGAGCTGATAAAAGTAGTTTTGAAAAAAAGATTTGAGTGACTTTATGTTTGGCAAGATTCCTTCTTTTGAGACAATACTGCGGCTTGGCGGCCTTAGGATACGCCTCAAGCGCTCAGGCATGTACCAGATAATACCTTTCAGGCTGACTTATGAAAAGCTGCAGATTGGCGACGTGCCGTATCTTTTAACAGACAAGATAATTGACATGCCTGAGCTGACACGGGTTTGCAACGAGTACAATTTTCCAATCATTGCAAAAAACGGCAAGGCATTTCCAACAGGCAAGACTGCAATAGATTTTGTGATAAAAAAACCCCAGCAGGCCGGGGCGTCAGGGCAAATTGTGGCGCCCGCGCAGGCAGGTGCTATACAGGCACAAGATACAGTAGCACACGGACAGGCAACTGCCAAAAAACCAGATGCGCAGCCAGCTGCATCCGCCTGACTTATTTTTTGAAATTCATTTCTTTTTCAAGTTCTGGTTCGCTTTTTTGCTTATCGCCTAGCCTTCAACAAGTTTTCTTACGTCAAGGTCGTAAAGCTTCTTGCTCCAGTCCACCTTGTCGCCGGCCATTTTTCGCTTTCCTTCGCAAATCTGCATGATTTTCACTGCAATGCCTTCCGGGGTTGAGGATGTGGTGTCAAGCTCTATAACCTGCCTGTAGTTTCTCTCGCAGCTGACGGTGCAGTAGTCAAGCATTTCGGCCAGGGAGTTTTTTGCTATTTTAGGCGCGCCATAGCCCCTTTTTTCAAGCCTTGATTTTAACTCATCCGGGTTGCAGCGCAAGACAAACGCAATCGCACCACCTATTTTTATCTCGCAGGCAAGGTGCCCCTCGATTACAATGGGCTTTTCAAGGTGCGCCAGTACCGACTTGACAACTTTTTCAAGTGTTTTGATATCAACCTCATGAGCCTTGTCCTGTGCATCGTATTGCCCCAAAAGCCCGCACGATTTGGCAAGGCCGTTTAAGTCAAGCACGTGCCAGTCCGATTCACAAAGCACCTGTGATACCCTGGTTTTTCCAGTGCCCGGGGTGCCTGTAAGGACAACGATGTTTTTTGTGGCCATTTTCTCACATGGTTAAGCGATTGTTTCCCCTGCTGCGCCTTGGACTATAAAGCTGATGCCGTTTTGCTGATTATCCCCTTGGCTGCCCTTAGCTGCCTTTTGCCAAACACTGTTGCCTTGTAGTAGACCCGCCTCCCCGCACCTGCAACCTCAAGCAGGCCTTCTGCCTTTAGCCTGTAGGCCACGATGTAGCACATGATGCGCCCGGGCCGAAAGCCAAACCTGCGCTCAATCTGGTCTGGGAGGGTGTATGCGTGGATATTTCCTTTTGACGCAAGCGAAACAATGTAAAGCCACAGGTTGCCTGAGCGCAAAAGCGTTTCGACTCGGGAAAGCGCCCTGCTTGCGTGTGGGCTGGCACTTGTTCCTGGAGCCTTGCTTATTTTCCTTGCTGCCATCAGGCAGGATAGGTTGGTGCAAGTATATAAAGCTCTAAGGGAAAAGGCATTCAGTCGTATAGTGCAACAGCAAAAAAGATGTTTTGAATGGGAAAATTCCATTTTGGAATGCTTATTACTGCCTTGGCGATTTTCTGCCTTTCGCCAAGCTCTTTGCCAAGCCAAAACGTTCTTGAAAATGCAGAGCTTGAGATTTCCAGAGTGATACCGCAAGATGCGACCTTTAATGTCCAGTGGCTGGATGCGGCAAACGAAAGCCATGCGATAGTAAAAACCTCGGCAGGCTCTACGCTTGTTTTCAGGGTTGGCAGGGAAGGTGGGACAGTGCTGCTTGAAAAGGAGGGGAAGATTGAAGCAGTGCTAAGGCAGGCTGCAATCAAAAACGGCGATACGCCCCTTGATGCAAGGCTTGTGGAGCAGCTTAGCTTGCAGGTGCTCAAGCTCAACGGGACGCGGCAGGAGGAGATGGTGTGCAGGAGATACATGGGCAATGAAAAAAGCCTGTGCAGCACAAGGGACGAGTGCCAGAAGGCATGCTATGGGGTGACTTCTCTGTGCAGGCCTGTTGCAGAAGGGGCGGGTTTTGACTTTATTGATGCAATAGTGCAGTATAACGAAAATGTTCAAAAATTTGACTTGGAGGTTTTGGATGACGGCAGGCTGCTTTCGGACTTCAAAGCCCGGCAGGATGGGAAAGCGCTTGAAGCATATCTTGCGCATGTGAGCAGGATTTTTGCCCATGTATCAAACCTTTCTTCCTCGAGCCTCAAAAAGTCCTACTACTTTTGCCCGACTCCAGCCTATGACATGACCGGGATAACCATAAAGCGCGAGGAGCTTGTCAAGGCCATTGCCAAGGCACAGGGGCTTATGAGCGCAAAGGATGCGGCAGCCCAGTCCGCGCAAGCTGCAACAAAAATCCTTTCTGCAAAAGGCGGCAAGAAAGAAGGGCAAAAATCTGCGGCAAGCGGCAATGGCAGCAGGCGAGGGCTTGAGGTTTTGAAGTCCTGGGGGCAGCGGGCGTTTTTCGGCTTTGCCCTTGAGATGGAAATGACGCGCAGGCAGGCCAAGTAGCCCGCCTTGGCCAGGACACACCGGTGCAATGGCCCCATAATTGCATTCTGGAAAGGTATTTATATGCTGCATAAATAATATAATGTGGCATAAATAGCATTAGGCATTGGCAGATGCCAGAAACAGGCTTGACAGTTCTGTCCAATATACGAAAATTGACGGTGGTTTTCAAATGGCAAAAGTCAAAATCAGGCAGGCATCTGGAAGGCTTGGCATACTCACCCCCGGGCTTGGCGCCGTGGCAACAACGTTTATTGCAGGCGTCATGCTTGCGCGAAGGGGCGCCTTGACGCCTGTTGGAAGCCTCACGCAGCTCCAGACAATTCGCCTTGGCAAGAGGGGCGAAAACAAAACTCCGCTGATTAGGGACTTTGTGCCCCTTGCAAATCTTTCTGATATTGAATTTGGAGCATGGGACATATTCCACGACAATGCCTACGAGGCTGCCATAAAGGCAGGCGTGCTTTCAAAAGAACACCTGGATTTGGTCAGAGATGAGCTAGAGAAAATAAAGCCCATGAAGGCGGTGTTTGACAGGAATTATGTGAAAAATATAGACGGGCCAAATGTAAAGAAAGGGAAAACAAAAATGGGTTTGGCACAGGCAGTCAGGCAGGATATGCGCAACTTTAAGGCTGAAAAGAAGCTTGACAGGATGGTTGTCGTGTGGTGCGCAAGCACTGAAACCTACACCGAGCCCTCACAGGTGCACAGCACCATTGAAAGTTTTGAAAATGGGCTTGAGAAAAGCGACCCTGCCATTCTCCCCTCCATGATTTATGCCTATGCGGCGATTATGGAAGGCGTGCCATATGCAAACGGCGCGCCCCATCTGACACTTGACATCCCCGCACTTGAGCAGCTTGCCAAACTCAAAGGCGTGGCCATTGCAGGCAAGGATTTCAAGACAGGCCAGACGCTTGTAAAAACTGCGGTTGCGCCAATGCTCAAATCCAGAATGCTTGGCGTGCGCGGGTGGTTTTCAACAAACATACTTGGAAACCGCGACGGGCTTGTGCTTGACGACCCAGGCTCCTTCAAAAGCAAGGAGGTCAGCAAAAAGTCAGCACTTGAGCACATCTTCCAGCCAGACATGTACCCCCAGCTTTACAAGGGCATGTACCACAAGGTGCGCATTGAATATTACCCCCCGAAAAACGACGACAAGGAGGGATGGGACAACATAGACATCTTTGGCTGGCTTGGCTACCCCATGCAGATAAAAATCAATTTTCTTTGCAAGGACAGCATTTTGGCAGCTCCAATAGTTCTTGACCTGGCACTTTTCATGGACCTGGCTCAGCGTGCTGGAATGCGCGGGATGCAGGAATGGCTCTCGTTTTATTTCAAGGCCCCAATGCACGCCTCGTCCCTTTACCCTGAGCATGACTTATTTATACAGCATACAAAGCTGAAAAACACGCTGCGCTACCTTATGGGAGAGGATTTGATTACGCACCTTGGAATGGAGTATTATGATTATTGGGGAAAACAAGCGGAAGAATAGGCAAGGGCTAGGCTCCCTATTGAAACGGAAAAAACCGGAAACAAACACTTAAAAATGTGAATGCACATATTTATGTGTGATGTAAATGGTAAATATCACCCTTTCCGTATCCGACACGCTGCGTCTTGAGATGAATAGGCACAATGACATACGCTGGAGCGAGGTTGCGCGCAATGCAATAGTTGAAAAGATAAAACAGCTGCGCAAGCTCGAAATCCTGCGCAAATATGTGGAAAAAGAGCCTTTTTCTGATGCTGACTTGCGCTGGATGGATGAAAATGATTGGCATCCGGTTGATGAAAGGCCAATGAAAAAAACTTTCATTAATACCTTGAAGGCCTCGCGCAGGGAAAAATCCAGCCCTACGACAATAGATGCGCTTTTCAAGTGAGATAATGTATTCCCTCGAAAAGACTGACGAGTGCAAAAGGCAAGTCCATAAGTTGGCTTCAAAAAACAAGGCCTTGGA
>VGKX01000078.1 GCA_016866895.1 Candidatus Parvarchaeota archaeon | reverse complement strand
ACTTAAGGAAGAACAAATACAACTAGATGGTGGTTTGGATGGGAGTCTACAAATACATACGCGAGGCATTCCAGCAGCAATACAGGGAAAAAAGCCCGGCTTACAGGGCAAGGCTTGTCAGCTGGAGGAAAGGGCCAACTATAGAGCGGGTTGAGCACCCGACAAACCTGAGCAGGGCGAGAACCCTTGGCTACAAGGCAAAAAAAGGCTATGTTGTCGTTCGCGTGAGGACCGGAAGGGGAAGCCGCAAAAGGCCTCACCCATGGGGTGGCAGAAAGCCTGCCAAGAACAAGGCATATGTGAATCCCGGCCAGCTATACAGGTCAATTGCTGAGAAAAAAGCCGCAAGGAAATATCCTAACCTGGAAGTCCTAAACTCCTATTTTGTAGGCGCGGATGGCCAGTACAAGTATTCAGAAGTCCTGCTTGTTGAGCCAAGTGCTTACGCAGGCAGGCTGCAATCAGGCAGGGCCTATCGCGGCCTGACTTTTGCCTCAAGAAAGGCAAGGGGCCTTGCCGGCAAGGGCAAAGGCTACGAGCAGGCCTGATGCCACATGTGCTTTGGATATATGTACTGTGGGGGCGAGAAGTCCCATGGAAGCATACGACATTTCAATAGTTCACGTTGGGAACATTGGCAGCCTGGGCTTTGCCAAAGCCTACAAGCTTGAGAATGTAAAAAACAGGACCTACAGGGCAAAAAACGCGGCACAACTGGGGAGCATCGCAAAAAAGCCCCTTGTTTTTTTTCTTGACTCATTTGAGCTTGACTTGCCTGCAATCAGGGAGGTTGCAAAATCAGGCGGGGCTTTTGCTTTTCCTGCAAGCTATTTTTCAGTTCCAGGGGAGCCGCCTCATTTTGTAGCCCAAAAACTTGGCATGGCGCGCCAATTCGCAAAACTGTGCCTCAAATACGGCGCGCGCATTGTGCTTTGCTCTCTTTCACAAAATGAATTCCAGTGCCTTTCTGCACATGAGCTTGTGCTTTTTGCACAATTGTTTGGCATACCAGAGCAGGTTGCAAAAGCTTCACTTAAACTTCCAAAGCTATATTTTGAATGATTATTGACTTCAGTGATGGCATGGCAAAACCCTACCTGCAAAAGAAAAGATACGTGCTTTTCACACTTTACGGCCCTGACAAGCCCCTTGTTGGCGCAAGCGAGGCCTGGAAATTCTTTGACACGCGGTGCATGGCGTTTCTTGGAATAGTCGGCCTTTCAAGGGCGCGGTTAAAAAAACTGGATTTTGACGAACAAGCCAAAAAAGGCATTTTCCGCGTTACAAACTCCTCGCAAAAAAAACTCTGCGGCTGCATTGCCCTATTCGGCCCCATCCAAGGCAGGCAGGCACGGATTCGGCTGCTTAAGACATCGGGCACGATAAAGACACTAAGGGAAATTGCCAGAGTGGTATAACATCTCGACTTCACTTAACTTTATCAAGGGCCAGCTTCCTGGTTCGTCGGACTCATCCAAAGCGTGCCAAAAGGCTTGATGAGTTGAAATTTTGGTATGGGCGGTGTTGTTCTTTCAAAATACACATAAAACTGCCCGTTATATTTTACTACCGACCCGCCGTAGTTACCCAACCGCTTTACTTCTATCTCTTCGCCTTCCAATGCCTTACCAAGATTTTGCTTCACGATCTTATCTTCAAGATAATCGTTATGCCAAACGCGAGTTTTACCTGCTTTAACCATCTCTTTTAATTCATTCAAAACAACTTTTCGGCTTTCAAGAGTCAGTTGAGCATAAAGTTCCCTCTCTGAAAATATCAACCGTTTGGCCGATTCCCACTGCTTTCTGGTTTCTATTAGTTTTTTTATCCTTTCCAAAACCTCCTTCCCCCTATCTGTCAGACTAACTGCGCAATCCCCGACTAAGAAAAACGATTTATATCTGAAATCATCCATTATTGCGAATTCCGTTTCTGTGAACTCGTCTTTTTTGCAGCCACGTGCCTGTGAATATGCTCTTCCTCTCCGCTTCATTTCCTCTACTGTTCTATCTCAATTTTGAAATTCTAATCTTGAGATTAACCTTATATACGGTCGTTCGATTTTGTTTGCCTCGCTCTTCCAGAACTTAAATACGGCCCTCAAATCAGTCTCGATCAATTTATGGTAATAAAAACTTTCATATAAACTTTTAAATAGCATGTAAACTTCAAGAAATGTCGGTTCCTTGCCCTTTTTTACCGGAACAGGTTTTGGGATTGTCGCTTTTTTTGGGGGGTTATCCAACTTGGGTTTTAAATATTTTTTATATTCCGGTTCTTTGGAAAATATTCTGTCTTTTTTCCAGCTGAAAATCTTTTTCATGAAAATCCATAACTTTGTTTTCTCCAAGGTTTTTGGGCGCTCAAGTTTACCGTTTCCGATAATGATTATATCGTTTGTCGTTTTCAAGCTCATACTATTATTCTTAAAACCATAAATATAAATCTTGTGCCACTTGAATACCATTGAACTGCAAGTCAAACAACATAACCTACTCCTCTAAACCAAAACCGAGATTATATAAACAAGAATTGCTTAATTTAATCGCAAGATTAACCGTCAAAATTTAACCAGCAAGAATAACTCTCATGCCAGGTGTTTGAAATAATGTTCAAGCAAAACAGATTTCTCTTCCTCTTTCTTTTGCTTATTTCAAGCTTTAGTTTTGCCCATCACACGTATGATGAGGCTTCACAAACAGCCCAATTTCTTTCCAATTATCCAACTTTCCAAACCACGCCTAGTGCTAGTCCAACAAGTCAAAGAATATCCAGCCAGCCTTCTGCCAGCCAACTTTCCGCTCAACTATCAGCCCAGGCAACCTCAAGCCAAATTACTTTTCTAAATAGTGAAATCTCAAGCCTAAGCTCATCCTATGCAAGCGCCCAAAAAACATCCTCACAACAATCTTCTTATCTGCTGACAACCCTTCAGGCAAAAGCCCAGCAACGAAAAAGCCTGATGCTCAAGCTGCTGCCAGAAAGCCCTGAAGAATTCATTTATCAGGCCATTTCTTCAAAGAAGCTCAAAGTGCCTTCCGAATTATCTCCTTATTTTGAGCAACAAACGAGCTTGCAGGGAAACATTGAAGTAATCCATTTTGATGACTTCGCAAACAACAAGGGAACATTCAAGTACTCAATAAGGACGCCGCAGGGAAAACTTGACTATTTCCCAGTGGGGCAGCAGCCAGAGCTAAGGTCAGGCGCGCTTGTCAAAGTCAACGGGTTCCAGCTTGAAAACAAAATCGTCTCCTTTGCTGACAAAAGCTCATTTGAAGTGCTCAAAACAGAGGACAGCCCTGCATTGGGTGAGCAAAAGCTGCTTGTCCTTCTGGTCAGATTTCTTGACTCGCAAGACCCGCCCCCTTACACGCGCGAGGAGGCGCAGTACCAAATCTTCAACGGCCAGTTCCAAAAATTCATCCGAGAGGCGTCGTACAACCAAACCTATTTTACGGGAAATGCCTATGGATGGTATACGCTGAACAGGACCGGCTATGTTAACAATTATTGTAGATGGCCGGATTTTGGCTCATACGGCGATTATGAACTTGACAATATTATTCAATCAAATAATATTGATTTGAATGAATACGGACGAATCCTGATTTTAGCTGACCACTCTTGCATGGGTGGAGGATACTCTTCTGTTGGCAGGTGGCCTGTTCTTGTAAACAATATACTCTATAATCTGTCTTTAAGTTGGTCTTTGGCAGGTTATCCTCCATATTTTAGTAACGATCCGATAAATTATACGACTCTCGAATTTGTTATCTCTCATGAACTTGGTCATGCATTGGGTGTGGCTCATGCAAACCTCTGGTCGTGCAAGTCTAGCGTCATGTACGGTCCTTGTGATCACTCCGAATACGGAAACATCTATGATGTGATGGGTAATGCAAGAGGCGGTCTTCATTTCAACGCCATGCTCAAAGACATTCTCGGATGGTTCAACTCATCCTCGATAATAACAATCAACAATTCTGGCACTTATCTGCTTAATCCTTTAGAACTAGGCTCTGGCGTCAGGGCTGCAAAAATAAGAGATCCGAACAATTCCTCAAACTTTTCATATTATGTCGAATATAGAAAACCTTACGGTTTTGATTCGATGATGGGTAGTACATATCCTTCAGATTATACTGGCAACAAAGGCCTTTTTGTCAACTGGCAAACAAAGAATTTTTGGATGCGCTCAAGGCTTTTGGATATGAGCCCAGCAGCTTATCCAACGTCTAACAATGTAACTTTAAACCAGGGGGGAAAGTATAAAGATGACGGGCGGGGAATTTCACTTATCCCACGTGGTTCCAACAACCAATCAATAAAATTTGATGTTGGAATCTATCAAGCTAAATGTGTTTACAATTATCCGACAATAACCAATATATATGCACCTCCAGGGTTCTATGCCGGTATCTCTTATCGCTTAGATGTTCAAACGTGGAATTATGATGGCCCGTTATGCCCAGTATCTGACTTCAACCTGTCGCTTAGTGTTCCGGAAGGATGGGTCTATCAAGTTAAAATATACGACGGTAGCGATTTTATAAACTCAAGTGTAAACCCCATTCTCCAAGAAGATTCTTTATGGTATTACATAGACCTTCTAGCTCCTCCAGATACAACTGCTGGCTATTATTTTCCAATCTTAATAATGACAAACCTAAACGGCAATTTAACTAGAAATTATACTTTTGGAATACCGGTCCAAGCACCTATTTACTGCTCAGACGGCACCCTCATGACAACATGTTCCTCCATCAAGCCAAAATACTGCACATATAACGGTGAGCTTGTAGATGCCTGTTATCAGTGCGGCTGCCCTGGCTCTGATTATGTTTGCCACTACAACGGCTCGTGTGTGCAGGCTAAAATCGTTCCTTTAAAACCGTTGAACAACTACATTTCCAAATATAGCAGGGTCAATATTTCAGCAACAGTCGCATCGGATGTTCCAGATGTCATGTACTGCTGGTATTATGTAAATGATACCATTCGCTATGCTGACGCCATATCACCTGGATACAATAGTTCTTTCCTGGATACTTACTCCAATGGCGCATATTCCTGGAAGCTCAACTGTTCGCCATATTATTACTCTGTCGATATCATCCAAAGCGAAAGGCAGTACTTCAAGGTAAAAGCAATTGACCCAACCAAATCACCATATCCCGGCACTGAAACTGCATCAAAAGAAATTTCGCCAACTACACAAGCCAGTTCAACAAGCCAAATCCAAGAATCGAGTGCGCCAACCCCACCACAATTATCCTCCTCAAGCCAGCAAGAAACACAAACAGTCTCAAACCAGCAAGAAAAACAGTCAGGCGCAAGCCAACTAGGCATACAATCTGTCTCAAACCTGCGTGAAGTCCAGCCTTCGTCAGGTTCGGCAAGGATTGACAAGTTCAATGGCAAAAAATTCGTGAAATTCCCA
>VGKX01000077.1 GCA_016866895.1 Candidatus Parvarchaeota archaeon | reverse complement strand
TCCTCAAGCATAAAGTAGATGATGGCCCTTTCAAGCCTTGCCCCAAGCCCTTTAAGGACGACAAACCTGCTTCCTGCAAGTTTTGCGCCCCTTTCAAAATCCACAATGTCAAGCTTTTGTGCAAGCTCATGGTGGTCAAGAACATCCCTTGCAGTTTTTTCAGGCCTCCCCCATTCCCGTATAACGGGGTTTGCTGTTTCATCTGCGCCTACCGGCACGGACTTGTCAGGAGTATTTGGCAGGAACAACAGCATGTCGCGCATTTTTTGCTCTATTGAATCACATGCTTCGTCAGTGCCCTTTATTTTTGCCGAAATTTCCTGCGATGAAGCAATTAGGGGGCCAACATCCTTTCCTCCTTCCTTTTTTGCAGCCGATACCTCAAGTGACAGCTTGTTTCTCTGCGCTTTAAGCGAATCAGCATCGGTTTTTAGCTTCCTCCACTCGCAGTCTAAAGCTAGAGCTTCGTCAAGGGCCTTGGCAGGGTAGTTGCGTGCTGCCAGTCCGGAGCGGATTTCCTGCGGGTTTTCCCTTACTTTTTTCAAATCCAGCATTTGCAAAACCCATTGTTTTCTTTTTCTTAGTTTCTATTTCCTAGTTTCTATTTTTAGTTTGAGGTTCCTGATTTGAATTGTGTATTGTATGTTTGAAGTGCCTTTATGGTTTTCATGATTTTAAATCCTTGATAATCTGGATGATTTCAGCCCCTATGCGCAGTTGTGCCTCCTTGGTGCTGGCCCCGATGTGCGGGGTGAGCACAATGTTTTCAAGCCCGAGAAGTTTTCCCGTATAGGGCTCTTGCGAAAAAACATCCAGTGCCGCACCAGCAAGCTGACCTGATATGAGGGCATCATATAAAGCATCCTCGTCGACAATCTGGCCTCGGGCAAGATTAATCAGATATGCGCCTTTTTTCATTTTTGAAAATGCCTGGGCATTGAACATGCCTCGCGTCTGGTCTGTTAGGACTGTATGTATGGAAATGACATCAGCCTCTGCCAAAAGCAGTTCAAGCTCCACGTGCTTCCCAACCCCGTCATTCAAATCTGCAAGGTTGGTGTAAAGAACCCTCATGCCCAAGGCTTTGCACATTCTTCCAACAGCGCTGCCAATTCTTCCATAACCAACGATTCCGACTGCCTTTCCAGACAGCTCCAGACCGGTGAGGGATTTTTTTTCCCATTTGCCTGCCTTCATTGAAGCGTGTGCCTGGGGGATTTTCCTCAAAAGGCTGAAAATCAGGCCAACAGCCAGCTCTGCGACAGCATTAGTGGACGCGCCTGGGGTGTTCATGACGCTGATTGATTTTTCCTTGCACGCAACAGGGTCAACATTGTCAAGCCCCACGCCAGCCCGTATTATCAGCTTCAGGGAGCTTGTTGATGACAGAAGCTCGCGCGTAACCTTTGTGGCGCTTCGGACAATGAGAATTTGCGAGTCCACAAGCTGCGACTTCAAATCAGACGGCTGGTAGACAACATCCCCAAGTGTCTTAAGCTTCTCAAGGACTTCTGGCTCTGTTTTGTCAGCAACAAGGATTTTCAAAGTACCACCATTTATAAGGCCGCAGTAATTGTTAGGATTACTTTTGTTGTTTGATTTTATCATTTGATTTTATCATTTGATTTTGGCAAAGAGGCTATCAAGCGCGGCAAATGTCAAGTCAAGCTCGTCAATAGTAAAGTTGCCGATGTGGCAAATCCTAAGAAGCTTGCCTTTAAGCTCCCCGAATCCTCCTGCAATTTCGATGCCATATTTGGCCTTGAGTGTTGACTTCACCTCATCGGCCCTTGGATGCAAAAATGAGGAAATTGTATTTGAATAAAAGCCCGGCTGCGCAAAAACCTGGAAGCCTGACCTGACAATCCACTCGCGCGAATACTGCGCCGCAAAGCTGTGGCGTTTGATGTTTGCCTCAAGCCCCCCGTCCTTGTCAAGCCTGTCAAAGCCTGCCTGCAATGAGAACATTGGACTTACTGCTGGAGTCCAGGGAGTTTGGTTTTTCAAGCCGAATTTTCTCCAAGTTTTGAAGTCTGAATAGTAGGATGGATTGTTCTTTGATTCATAGCGCTCATAGCCGGCCTTTGAGATTCCAACCATCGAAATGCCAGGAGAACAGCCGATTGCCTTTTGCGAGCCTGTTGCCATGAAATCTACGCCAAATGAATTCATGTCAAGCTCCATGCCGGCCCATGCCGAAACCGCATCCATGACAGTGTACATTCCCTTGGATTTTGCATAGTTGAAAATTTCCTTTGCCTGGTTTGCCACGCCAACAGAAGTCTCATTGTAGACCATACCAAACACTTGCGCATTTGACTCGTCAATAAGCCTCTTGGCATGCTCAACGCCTATTCCCTTTCCTAGTTCCACCTTGTCCTCCATTACGTTGGTGTAGATTCTTGCAACATCCGCAAAACGCCTCCCAAAATCGCCGTTTTGGATTATAAGCATCTTTTCCTCCTTTTTTACGCAGTTGAGGATTATTGCCTCTATCCCAAGGCTTCCGGAGCCAGTCATTATGAAGGCGTCTGTTGCGCCGGCGTATTTTTTGAACCTTCCAACTAAATCAGAGTAAAGTGCCTCAAAGTCCTTGCCACGATGAGAAATCATCTCCTTTGCCTGGGCTGTCCTGATTTGATCTGTAAGTTTTACTGGACCCGGGGTAAGAAGCATGTTTTCACCTCTAAAATGTACATGTCAGAATTTTTCATTCAGTTGATTCGCAACGTGGTCGCTCCGCCGCCTAAATGCAGCCTTTGGTAAGCTAAACAAATTGCATTCTTGTATGCCCCTGCAACATTTTTAATGAGATGGGAGAGTGATTGCAAACCCTATTTTTTTCCAATCTTGCTCTGTTGCCCCTTGCGCATTACAAGAAAGTAAAACGCACATGCAAGTACAAGAACAATTGCTGCTCCTCCCGCCGCAAGCTCTACTGCCCCGATTGGCAAGCCAGGCACGATTGAACCTCCGCCAATGGCTGCACCTTGCTGCTGCCCTTGGCCAGGTTTTTGCGCAACCACATTCCCTTCCAAAGTTTGCTTTGCAATCAGCTCAGTTAGTTGAGTGTCCAGAGTTTTTAGCATCACTGAATTTTCTCCAATCAGGGCCGGAGTGGATTTTTTTGATAGCCCTGATTCTATTTGCACAAGAACAAGCTTCATGTCCGCAAGCTCAGCTTGGGCCTGGCTGCCAGTTATTGCTCCGGTTGCTTGTGAAAGCTTTGTCTTGAGCGTTTTTGCCTGGGCAAGCGCATCGGAAAGTTTTTTTTCAGGCCCGGCAAGGCTTGATTCTATTTCCAAAGCCCTGGCATCAAATGTTTTTTCCAGGGCAAACGCCTTTGAATATTTTCCCTGCAAGCTTAGGTTTGCCATTTCTCCGGATATTTCTTTAAGCCCATCCAGCTTTTCCTCGATTCCAGAGAGCTTGATTTTTCTGGATGTTATTAGGTAGGAGGAGGAAAGCCTTGAAATTGCCGATGATGTCTTTGACTTCAAGGCCGCAAGTTTTGCAGGCCGCGAACTTATGTATGATGATTGTTTTTGGCTTTCATTCACAAGCGCCCCTGAGCGTGCATCTACTTTTGGAAGTGCAGCAAGGTCGGCTTTCAGCGACTGCAAGTCCGACTTTACCTGCGCGAGGGCTTCCTTTGAAAAGTCGATTTTATAGCAAAACTCCCAGCCCCCTTCATCGATTAGTCTGAGGAATATCATGTTGGAGTTGATTGCATCTATGTTGTCCTGGATTGACGAGAGGGAACTTAGCTGCGCTTCAGCTGCTTGAGAGCCAGATTTAAGATTATCGATTGATGAGGCAAAGGATGCGGTTTTCTCGGTCAATTCCCTTGAGTTTTTGTGCCAGCTTACGGCCGCATCGATGTAGCCCGGTGCGTTGTAAAAGCTTGACTGGCAAAGCGGGGATGACTGGCAGGCAATCTTGCAGGTATCAGAGTCAGTGCACGGATGGTTGTCAGTGCCTGTGTACTGCTTGCAGACAGACTCATTTACAGCCCTTTTTTTCTCAAAATCTGCCATTGTCTGCTTCATGTTGGAGATTTTTTGTTCATAGCCTGCCCTTGCGTATATGTCTTCTGTGAGAACGGCCGCAGCTTTTGCTTTGTCTGTGATTGGGTTTGCCTCCTTGTCAAGAAGATATGTCTCGGTGCCATCAGCAAGAATAAGTGTAAAGTAGCCACTTGGAACTTCTACTGGCACAAGCTGTAAGGACACATCGGAATCGAAATTGGCTTTTGCAAATTCGCCCGGTGTTGCGGCCATGGCCTGAATTGAAAACAACACAAGCAGAATTGCCACAAGAAAAAGAGAAGTAAACAAAGTTTCAATAGTGCTTTTCACCAATATAACACCCCACAAACAAGGAAATTGATAACGCTAGGAGTATAAAAAGCATTTGACAGGAGCGAAGAGTTTCCAAACGCTTGAAATTATTATTTACCAAGCCGGTTTCCCGTTTCTATTTCCAAACTGTTTGCTATTTTTCACCTATTTTGCCCGTATTATATACGTCCCAGGGCAGGTCTTTTTTCAGCTCAAGCTGCGCCGCAATCCGGGAAAGAAGCTGCTTTTTTATTTGCCTGAACTTGTCTGGCGCCACCGGTGCATTGCCAATCGCGAAATTCAGGTTTTTTGCATTGAAGCAAAACATGCAGTGTGCGCAGTTGTTCAGCCCGAAAACGTAATAGCAGTCCGAGCAGTTTTGGCTCATCCAAAGCTCAAAGCAGCGCTTGTCGCGAAACGTCTCGTAGCAGCGGATGCAAAATGACGACTCGCCAATTCCGTTGCACCCAAAACAGCTCTCGCAAAGCCTGCCAAGCGTGTCGTAGGCAAGATACTTTAGTTGCCAAGCCTGCCGCACTCGTAAAAATAAAAGCTGTCATTTACGTTTGAGCTTCGCTCAATATTGCCGGAGTTGCCAAGAACAACATTGCCAGCATAGTAAATGCGCTCTTTTACTGCGGCAACCCGTGAATCAATATCCTTGATTTCATTAATATTGAGAGGCTCGAATTTTTTTGAGTAGTCGATTTCTTCAAACCCAATCCACTTTGAGCCTTCGGAATATTCGGGCATGACATAAGTAACATCCTTGCCAGAAACAGATGATTTTCTATGGATTAGCGGCTCATTAAATTCAGTAAGCCAAGGAACAAACTTGGCAATGCTGCCAATTTCCCCAGAAGCAGCACCAAATAAGACCTTGCAGGTGTCTAACCATTTTTTCTCTAAAACGCCCAATGTTGCATCCGATTGCATTAAAATCATCATGATATGGGGCGATAAGAGTATAAGTATTAATGGGGCGGTTTGCGCGAGTTATGCCTCAAACAGACATAATAACCCGGGATAAAAATGCGTCCTAAAAGTTTTGGAATGCCATATTCAGAACTAAAGCGCGTGGCACTTTTTATGAAGGAGGATTTGC
>VGKX01000076.1 GCA_016866895.1 Candidatus Parvarchaeota archaeon | reverse complement strand
ACTCTTTGCTTGCAGGTATTGACGCGGATATCATATATTCACCTTTCAGTATGCATTTATTTTCTGGAAAGCGCGTAATTGATTGACGTGAATTTTATCGTCTGCAGCAAGCCGCATCAATTTAACAAGTCGCATCCTGATACAAGCTTGAACGCGCAGCACATGGAGTATAGTGAGTTGAAGCAAAATAACGGGACCAAGCTTTTTAACACCATCTTCCAAGTTTTTCCATGTACCTGAAAGTTCATGAAAGTGCGCAAGGAAAAATAGTTGCCGCATGCGACAGGGAATTGGTTGGCAGGGTGCTGGTCTGCGGCAAGATGAGGCTTGACCTGAAGGCCTACGCTGGCTTTTACAAGGGGGAGGCGGCAGATGGCGGCCTTGTGCTCAAGGCTCTTTGCGGGGCAACAAGCGCAAATCTTGTGGGTGAAAAATCAGTCGAGGTTGCCATTGGGGCGAGGCTTGCGTCCAAGGAAGATATAATTTATTTTGGCAGTGTCCCTCACCTGCAGATATACAAGCTTTGACAAGATTGGCAGATTTGGGGACTGCCAAAAAAACACCCAAAAGCTGTTACAAAATATTATAAGCCTAGCCTTCAAATATCGGACTGGGAGTGCCATGAAACAACTTATTGTAGTGGCTGAAGACCGTGTTGGGTTACTTGCAGATATTTCCTACCTGCTTGGAAAGGCAAAAATCAACATTGAGATAATCAATGTCGGCATTGTTGGCACAAAAGCTGTTGTGCAGCTATTTGTGACTGATGACAAGAAAGCCAGGGAGGTTCTTGCAGCAAACAACTACGAGATTCTTACTGCGGACGTGCTTCTTGTGAAAATACCCGACACCCCAGGTGAGCTTTCAAAGCTTGCCAAGATTCTTGCCGACAACGGGATAAACATTGAGATTGTCAACACCATAACTAGAAGCAAGACGCATGCCCTCTACTCGCTGAAAGTCGACAAGCCCAAAAAGGCAGAAAAACTGCTCAAAGGCTACATTGTCGAGGACGCCTACCTGAATTAGGCGCGTGTTTTGCACCCGTGCAGCGCTGGGTTTTGGCCTTGTGCCAAGCTTTGCCATACGGCACTTTCAATCCAATTCAATTTCCAGCCTGCCTTTTTTCCTGTCAACACTTAGCTTGCCAGATTTGCAAAGTGCAGTGCAGAACTTCTTTGCCTGCGCCCCTGCCTCGTCGTTTTTGGCTGCAAACTCAATGCACTGCTCCACAAGCCCAAGGTTTTCAAGTATTTTCCTCCCTGCAACAGATAGCTGCGCGGCTTGTGCCTCAAGCCTGCCAATTGCCTCAAGCTGCGATTTTTCCATTGCAATAAGCTTTTCAAGCCTCTCGGTTTGTGCTTTTTGCTCCTCGGATATTGATGCGAGTGGGTTTTGGAGGTAATACTCGTCTGCAGCCTCGCTTAATGAGCCATAGGCCTTTGTAGCGCTGGCTTTCAGGGCAAGGCCGGTTGTACTAAACTCTATTGCCTTTCCCCCAGAATCAAAATAGACTGTTGAGGCGCAGGTGCCTGCGATTTGGTGCAAAACCCCCTCAAGCCTTGCAATTTCACTTCCCGCAAGGCTGCTTGCAGGTGTTTTTTGGTCTATTGCGCACCTTGCCAATGCCTCATTTGTGTACATGGTTCCGATTGGAAGCCTTGACAGGCACGATGAGATATATTTGCCAGACACGATTGACTTCGCGTCAAGCATCCCGGATTTTGGTATTGCGGTTTGGGGAAACTTGTAGTCCTGCTTTGGTTTAAGCGCCCTGTCCTTCCACTCCTCCTGCACAAGCACGTTGAGGATTTTTCCCTCCCCGCCAACAAGGATGCAGTTTCCGCCTGAAAACATCTCAAAGACAAGGGTAAATTTTTCCCCCGCCTTTTCAAGCTCAAAGTAGATGACCCTGTCAGCCTCGTGCTGGCGCACGCCCTTAAGAAGCGCCCCTTCTATCCTGCTTCGCACCTGGAGGCAAAAATCTGTCGGAGTTTTTGGGGAGTCTGCTATGTATTTTGTCATGTTTGCCCTGGCTGGCGCGTCAATGGCAATGTCAGTGCCCCCGATTTTGAGCCTGAAGGACTTGCCGCCAAAATGCACGAATTTTTCAAGCCTTTCGCCTGCAAGGCCTTCAAGCTCGCGCACAAGGAACATGTATTCAAGGCTTGCCATCTGGCGCATAAATCAACACCTGCTACGCGGGTTTATTTCAGGCAGTGCGCGCGCATTTTTTTGCATTTTTCAAATGAATTTTACGCCGCAGGACGGGCATGATACCATGTAATAGTCCGCGGCATAGCCGCACATCGGGCATTTGTAGGAGGACTTGCCCTCCTTGAGGGATTGGGAGAAGAAATCGGCCCTGCATTTTTTGCACTTTTGCGCCTCCCAGCCGCTTGTCTCGCCGCATGAGGGGCATTTGAGCTGGAACATGCTAGACAAATGCACGCCGCAGGACGGGCAGCGCTTCATCCCGGAGTCGATTTTTGCCTTGCACTGCTGGCACTCAAGTGCCATGCCAGGCCCAATGGCAGTTTTTGAGCCTGAGCCAAATACGCTTTTGAACAACAAATCTAGCATGCCCATGGATTCACTTTTCCCTCTGAACTTTTATGCCTTGCGTTGCAGCAGGAGCCTCGAATGGCTTGAAACCCATTCTCTCGATGCCGCTTTCAACCTTGCGCAAATTATCTCTTGGCCCGATGACTATGACCGAGCCCCCGTCCCCGCCGGCTGCGGTAAGCTTTGCGCCCCATGCCCCGCAAGATACGGCAGTTTTTACAGCCAGGTCTATTTCGCGGGTTGAAACAGAGCGACTTGTAAGAAGTTTGTGGTTTTCAAGGAACAGTTTGCCTAGCTGCCTGCCGTCTGGGGAAGCAGACAGGAGCTGCGCCTTGAGCCTTGGGTAAAGACTTGTGTAATCGGCATTGATTTTGTCCCTTTGAGCCTGTGGCAGCTGCGAGGGTGGCGCGGCCGCCCCAACACAGGCCGCAAACTTTTCCACCTGCTCCTTGGTCGTGCTTCTTTTGCCAGCAAAAGTGTCTACTACAAGAAGGAAAGAGTCTTTGGGCAGCCTGATGCTGATTTGGCTGAAGGCAAATTTGTCTGGGTTGAAGAATCTTTGGAACTCCTGTGCAATTCCAATTGAGACTGTGCGCGCGTCAATGCCTGATGCTTTCCCGGAGGTTGTTGCAAGGTCGGCTGCCTGGGCGCACTCAAAAACATCCTGGGGCGCATATGGGAACCCTGCAGCCTCAAAGCACGCTGCAGCAAGGGCTGCTGCAACTGCAGAAGAGCTTCCAAGCCCCTTGCCATAGATGTTTTTTGAGATGTCAAAGCGGACTCCGTTAAGCTTCCTGCCGATTTTTTCGCACGCTTTTTCATATGAGGCAAAGTAGAGGGCAGCCTGTTGCGGTATTTTTTCCCGGGGGGAAGAAAAATCAAAGCATCCTAGAATGCCAGATACTTCAACCCCGCCTGCGATTTGGCTTGCCTTTACGGTGTGGCGCAGCTCAAGTGGCATGGCAATTGCGGGGGCGCCATAGACAACAAAATGCTCGCCGCAAAGGATTAGCTTGCTTGGGGCGGAGACTGAAAAGCTTCCTTCCATGGGAAAAGTTAGATTGAAAAAACAATATAAACCATATAATATTCCGATAGGAATAAAACTTGCAGGAATATATTAAAAGTCGCCTGGCGGAGTATAGCAAGCCGTGCAGGATGGGACAAGTATAAGCATGATTGCCGGAAAAGCTAGTGAGCGATTTTGAGGAGGAGATGAAAAATGGCTGGAAAGACTTACCTGTTTACTTCTGAGTCCGTGACTGAAGGGCACCCTGACAAGGTTTGCGACCAGATTTCAGACGCAATACTTGACGACCTGATTTCGCAGGACACGCAAAGCCACGTTGCAGTTGAGGCGCTTGCGACAACAGGGCTGATTGTGGTTGCCGGAGAGGTCACAACCAAGGGCTACTGCGACGTCGAGGGCATTGTGAGAAAAACAATCGATAGTATTGGCTACAACAAGCCCGAATATCACTTTGACACAAAGGGCTCGGGCGTGCTTGTGTCAATCCATGCGCAGTCGCCGGACATTGCACAGGGGGTAAAGGAGGAAAATCTTGAGGAGATAGGTGCTGGGGACCAGGGCATCATGTTTGGCTATGCGTGCAATGAAACGCCTGAGCTTATGCCTCTTCCAATCTCGCTTTCCCAGAAACTTGCATATGCGATATCTCAGGCACGAAAAACAGGTAAAATTCCATATTTGAGGCCTGACGGGAAAACGCAGGTGACCGTCGAATATGATGAAAGCCACCAGCCGCAAAAGGTAACGACAGTTGTCATTGCAGCGCAGCATGATGACAGGCTTGACGGCAGGGAACTGGAAACAACGAGGATAAAGGCCGATTTGCTTGAGCATGTTGTAAAGCCTGTGCTTGGAAAATATTATACTCCGGATACAAGGGTGATTGTGAATGGGACTGGAAGGTTCGTGCTTGGAGGGCCTGCCGGGGACACTGGCGTTACCGGAAGGAAAATCATTGCCGATACTTATGGGGGGATGGCAAGCCATGGGGGCGGGGCGTTTTCCGGCAAGGACCCAACCAAAGTTGACAGGTCAGCCTGCTACATGGCAAGATACATTGCAAAAAACATTGTTGCCTCTGGCTTGGCAGGCAAGTGCGAAGTGCAGCTGGCATATGTTATTGGCGTGGCTGAGCCGGTTTCAATATTCATAGACACCCTTGGGACAGGTAAGATTGACAATGGCAGGCTTGTTGAGCTTATTAGGAAAAACTTCAGGCTAAAGCCAGGGCACATAATAAAGGACTTGGACTTGAGAAGGCCTATTTACCGCAAGACTGCAGCCTACGGCCATTTTGGACGGGAAGACCCGGATTTTACCTGGGAAAAAACCGACAAGGCAGATGAGCTGAGAAAGCAGGCGGGAATTTAGATTTCTAGTAATGACAGGATAAAACTTGCGCCTTGGCTGACATTGGGCATGTAAAAAAAGTCAAGCGCCTGCGCGCACCGGCTTTGGAAGCGACTTTGCCTGCTCGACAAGAGTGCCTGCTGAACCTGCCTGCGCCTGCAGCTCCTGGACAATCGTCTTTGCAAGGTGCTGGCTTTCAAAAAGCATGAGAAGAAAAACTGCAACGTAGATTATGAGGGCTGGAATGAGTATCAGGGTTCTGATTTGAGCGTCGTTGACAACTGCCATGCCAACAAGCAGCATCACAAAAAGCATTGAGAGCAGGAAGTGCGGCTTGAAGGGGTTTGCCGCAAGATGAAATACTTTGCGTGACATAAAGAAAACCTTGGTGCCAATTTGCCCTAGTTTTGAAATCTCATTCACTTCCATTCCAGTTTGATTGCCTGAAATTCCTGTATCGGTGGTGGCTTTCATTGGGGTTTTGATGCCCAATAAAGCAGCCGGATAACGCCGCTTTGTTAAATGCGCCGTCGCTGCGCCAGATTATGGTTGCCTTGTAGGTTATTTCATGAAGACCAGATATATAAATATTTTGACAATAGATATTT
>VGKX01000075.1 GCA_016866895.1 Candidatus Parvarchaeota archaeon | reverse complement strand
ATTTTCCCATTTGTATCACCACAATTTTGCGCAAAGCCATATTTTGGCTTGTGCAGATAAACGCAAATCTTTACGACTAAGACAAAGCTGCTGCAGCTTTATTCGAATTAATACCATTTTCCTTGAGATTATTTAAATACCTTGTGGCAATAAATAGATTTAAATTCATGTCTTGCGCCACATTATAACTAAAATATGCCGTAACGAATAGGGGGTAAACATGGAAGCCAGAAGAGTGTTGAAATTTTCAACTTTTGAGAGGATAAGAAATGCGGTGGCAATAAAAATAAGAACGTCAAAGGTGAAGGGGCAAATTGCAAAACACGGCAACGACGCGCGCGGCTTTTGCGCATCTGCGCAGGAAAGTTTTGGTGGAAGGGGGGAAAGGGCGCATGAGTTATTTGGAAAGGCAAGGGCGGAATATGAAAAAGCGTCAAAAACCGCGTATGGTATTGGCATGCTTGCCTTGGGCACTAAATACAAGAATCTTGCAAACCAGATGAATGCAATGCAGGCAATGGCAAATTTTTACGTAAAAGGGCCCATTGATGAATCGATGTGAACGCACTTGCAAGCACCCGTTGCGGCGGCACGCCCAATTCAGTGCGCACTTGGGGGGCAATGGGACAAAGGTATATATTCAAGAGTTGCTGCAATAGAGCCAATAAGGCTGCGCCAATAGAAGATGCGATTCAAAAAAATAACACCGTGATTCCAATGCCGACCTTTGTAGAGGTTATTACGTCCCCAAATTGCCCGCATAGCCCAAGGGCTGTGCGCATGGCCGCAAGGGTTGTGGGGGAGAAAAAAAACGTGCACTTTGTCGAAGTCTCCATGGTGACGCACCAGGGACAGGAGGTTGCACAGGCATACGGGGTCAGCGCCACGCCGGTCATTGCCATAAACGGCAGGGTGGTTTATGTCGGGATACCGACGAAGCTGCGGCTTGAAGGGATGATAGCAAGCGCAGTGAGGGAAGAAAACGAAAGGACGAATTACTTTTTCTAGGAAAAAACAGCAAAAAACAAGAGCATCTCAAAGCTGGCCAGCAAGAAAAACAAACTATTAGTTTTCAAGATTGGCAAGCAGCGCGAAGAATTCGGTTTTTGTTATGTCAGTGGCAACTAGCTTGGTTTTTACATTTGCTGCCCTGCCTGCCTCTAAGTCCACCTCGTTGTCGCCAATGAAAAGCGATTCGAAGGGGCTTGCGCCAAGTTCTTTCAGGGCGGCGCGTATCATGTCTGGCGCAGGTTTTGGCAGATAATCGTCTGCGGTCTTTATGGAGCCAAAATATTTTCTTACGCCAAAATGCTCAAGTATGGCATGGCTGCTTTTGCGCCTGTTTGAGACAGCTGCAATCAGATAAGTTTTGGAGAGCTGCGGTATTGCCTCAAGTATGGCAGTTGGCCTGAATTCGGTAAGCGATTTTGGCAGCCTGGCAGACATCATGGACTGCATCCTTGCAACCTCGACTTGGGTTATGCCTGTGGCAAGGTTTTTCAGTATTTGCGCGGTTGTGTGCCCTACAAGCGCTTTTTCAATTTCATCCCTTGCCGCCGCGTATCCGCCTGACCCGAGAACCTCGACAAACATTGTTATTATGGAATCCTTGGAGTCAATGAGGACGCCGTCAATGTCAAAAAGTATTGCCTTTAGCATGGATATTTTTCCGATGCAAGAATTATAAAGAAAACAAGGGCAAAGGATTGTTGCCAGATAGCAGTTGATGGCATTACAAGCTAGCTAGAAGCCCTAGAATCTAGTTTTGTAAATTTTGTAAGAGGTTTTGCAGCAAGCAAGAGAGAAATTGCCGGAAAACGAAAAACTGTAGCCGGGTTAGGCAGGCTCCCGCCCTTGCGGCTAAAAAGCCCTTGGAATGGATTTGGCGAAATTGGCTTGGCAATTTGATTAAGTGGTATTATGGCCGTGAAAATTGAGTTTGACAAAAAATCCCATAAGGCTACGGTAAGCGAGCCTGAATCAGTCTCTTCGCTTGTGCGCGGGCATTTTGGAAAAATGAGCAGGGGGACGATAACCCTTTTTGCAGAGGAGGCCCTTTACCTCATTGACATACGCAACGCCTCCTGCGCCGATAAATCTGGCAGGGGCGTTGGATTCAACCAGGTTGCGGCAGCATGTGACAGCGGCAAGCTGATGGCAAAATACTTTACCTACAAGGACTGGAGGGACAGGGGGCTTATTGCACGGCCTGCGCACGAAGCATGCGGGCCATATGGCAAGGACAGGCTTGCCAAATACCCAAGAGAGGGGTTTAGGATTGAGCGGTGCAAGCCAGAAGGCCTGTTTTTTGCCGACGATTTGGTGACTTTGATTGATGACGAGGATTTTGGCCGCGCCCTTTACCACGACTACTGGCTTGGCCAGTTTGGCACGTACAAAGCTGATGGGAGGGGCAAGCTGTCAAAGCTGGACATATACGAGACTGTGTTTCTGGCAAAACATGCCAAACTAAAGCTTGCAAATGCCACCCTTGCCAAGGCCATTAAGGCTGCAAGGCAGGCGCGGCCTGATTTTGATTTGATGTATGCAGTCTATGAGGACTGGCGGCTTGCAGGCTATGTGCTCAAGACAGGCTTCAAGTTTGGCTGCCACTTTCGGCTTTACCTGCCTGGGGCAAGCCCAAAGGCCGACGGGGAAAAATGGATGCACTCAAAGCACGTGGTGCAGGTTTTCCCAAGGGCAAACAGGCTTTTGATATCCGAGTGGGCGCGGGCCATAAGGGTGGCGCATTCCGTGAAAAAGACATTCATTCTTGCAATACCGGGAAGGGCAAAAAAGGAGGCCAGGGCTGGCTTTGGGAAAAAGCGCAGTGGCGCCGTGGGCCTTGATTTTGCTTTGTACCACCGCAAGAAAGGCAACATTGAAAACCCGAAAGAGGACTCGCCAAGCTTCATGATGCTCTCATTATCAGAGGAGGAGTACATTGGCGGGGAGCAGCTTGCAGGCGCCCTGTCTGTGTGCAGGGGGCTTGGGCTTGACTTGATGCTTGCGATTGCAGACAGGGAGACTGCAGTCACCTACTACAGTGTCAGGAGAATAGAGCTTCCAAAAAGCAAGTACGAGTATTTTGAGATAGAGTGGCAGCTGCCTTGAGGCTTGAAGTTTCCGGCAGCCCGGGCGTTTTTTCAAATGACATGTTTGTCAAGGCAAGGTCATATGATGGAACTGGGCGAATTTGAAAACTTGGTGGATGCGTCGCATAAGGCCCTTGGGCAAATCGCGGGAGGAAAGGCAGTATTTGCCGACTGCAGGCTTGTGGCAGGCACTGCAAAGTTTGCAGTGCAAAGCCTGGGGGAGGACAATGCAGCTCAAAATGATTTTACAGGCGCTGGTTTTAGGGTTCTGATGAAGGGCAACTGGGGCTTTGCAAGCACTAACCTGGTTGATTTGAAAGGGCTTGTTGCGGCCGCAAAAAAGGCGGCAAGATTGGCTTCTGGCGGCAGTGGCAAGGCGCTGATAGACGACGGGATAATCCCAAGCTACAGCAAGAGGTTTGACTTGGGCGGCTTTGCAAGCACGCAGGGCATGGAGCTTGACTGGCTTTGCAAGACTGCTTCAGAGGCCAAAAAAGAGATTGAATCAGCAAGAGAAATAAAAAGCGCAAAAGTCACGCTTGCAGCAGTGGCCGCAAGAAGGGCCGTGATAAACTCATGGGGCCTTGAGGCAATTGAATGCGCAGGCAGGCAGCGGGGGTTTTTTGAGGCAACTGCAAAGAGAGGGGCAAACACCCAGACTGCGCATGAGTCAAAGGCAAGCACAGGGGTGTGCAAGTGGATTGGAGAGTGCTGCAGCCTTGCCGCTGCCGCAGCTTCAAAGGCGCAAAAGTTGCTTGATGCCCAACGGCCGCCAAAAGGCACGTTTACGGTTGTGATAGATGGAAAGCTTGCAGGAGTTCTTGCCCACGAAGCTGTAGGGCATGCGGCTGAGGGCGATACTGTTGCAAGCGGGGGAAGCGTGCTTGGGGGCCTGATTGGAAAGCGGATTGCAAGCAAGGAAGTCACGATAACCGATTCCAACGAGAAGGGCGGTTTTGGAAGCTACAGTTTTGACGATGAGGGAATTGAGAAAAAGCGGGTGCTGATTGTTGAGAAGGGCATATTCAAATCGTATTTAACATCACTTGAAACGGCAACGCGGCTTGGAGTCGGGGCAACAGGCAACTGCAGGGCTGGCGGATATTCGCAGCTTCCAATCGTGCGCATGAGCAACACCTGCGTGGCACGTGGCAAAGACGAACATGATAAGGTTTTTGGCATAAGCCGCGGCCTGTACCTCAAGGGCATGAAAGGCGGAAGCGTTGACCCAGTAAGCGGCCATTACGTTTTTGCAGCTGAAGAAGGATATGTTATTGAAAACGGGGAGATTGGAAAACAGCTGAGGGACTGCAGCCTTACTGGAAATGTTCTTGAGACTCTGAAAAACGTAGAGGCAGTGGGAAGGGATTTTGACACAAGCCCAGGAATGTGCGGAAAATCAGGGCAGTCAGTCCCTGTAAGCGACGGCGGGCCGCACATGAGGATTGGAAAAGTCACACTTGGATAAAATAGTGCCACAAAGTGCGGCGGGCTTGGGGAGATTGGAAAACCACCTGAAGTGCAGTTGTTTGGAATGCCAAGATGATGGCACCAAGTTGGCTGTTTATTAGAAAGTGTACGACAGGCCCGCCCGAACCTGCGGGAATTTGGTGTTTAGGGCCTCTGCGCCAAGGCTGAATTTCAGCCTGTCAAGGCCAATGGGCCCGAAGTTGCCGGAGTAGCCTGCGCCAAGCGTCCCGCCCGTCCTTCCCTGATTGAAAAATGTGCTGAATGTGCCAAGCCCGGTTAAAACATCAGCCTGACCCCTATATGACATGTCATTTTGCTTTCCAACATCAAGTGCGCGCACATTGCCAGACAATTGCACCAAACCAATGCCAACATCAAACATGGGGGATTTTGCAATTATCTCCTCGTTTAGAACAGGTTTTACACCACGCTCAAGCTCATTGAGACCAAAGCGCTCGACTTTGCCGCCTGAAATCAGTGTTGAAACCTTTATCTCTCCGCCTGCGCCAAACGCTGCTGATGCGTCAATGAATGCATAGCCAAATAGTTTTGGGTCGCCTAGGCCGCCGTCTGCTGATTTGCCGCCTGTTGAAAACAATGGTATGAAAGCCTTGTCATTGTCATACGAAAGCCCGATTTTTCCAAGCGGAACCATAACTTGCCCAAAAGCCCCATAATCAAGATTAATGCCATAATCACCGACATTGTTATTTGTGAACTTGACGCCAACGCCAGCGGTTATTGATTGGACTGATAGAAGCAAATCTGATTTTGCCGCAGGTTTTAGGAATGGGTTGAACCCGGTCTGCTCATACATGAGTTTTCCATAAAGCTCTGTTGCATTAGAGTCATCGCCAACAAGTGTGAATTTGGCGCTTGCCCCTGCCTGAGTCTGTTTTAGATAATTGTCATACAATGTTTTTGCCGCAACAGTCACCCCAGTGTTAAGCTTCTCAAACTCGTTTTTCTCAAGGCCTGCATAGTTTGCCATAAGCAGGTTGACATAGTCCTCGGAGTTTGAGATGCCGGTTGCCTGCTTTGTGAAAAAGTCAAATGCCTTCTTGTGCACCATTTCCATGTGATGCCATCGTTGCATCCTGCCGGCATCGTCATTCGGGTATTTTCGCTTTGAAACTTCCGAGCCTTCTTTAAGTATGCCGTAAAGCTCCTTCATGTCTGCCTTGGTGAGCACAAGT
>VGKX01000074.1 GCA_016866895.1 Candidatus Parvarchaeota archaeon | reverse complement strand
TTCTTTTTTGAATAACACGACTCCTTTTTTAGAGTGATGCGACTCCGGTTTTTTCTTCAAAGCATCAATCTTAGTTTTGCTTTAACTGTTTATAAAACTACCCACAGAAAGCAGTCATTTGCAGGAATGTTGGGGAATGATTCGCAAACGTTTGTCTACCCGAAGCCTTAGCAGTGGGTTTCACCCCATGTGCATTTTCCAAATGATTCTAAAGAAGTGGGATTGGATGCATTCAGGCATGAAAAGCAGAAAAGTTAATGTAAGGTTGGGGATGGTACACCCGAAGGCTCCATCGCCCACCCACTCAACCCAATTTCCTTGGGCTATGCTTTGTCAAAAAAAATGTTTAAAAACCCTCTCCAAATTGCAACACGAAAATGCAATCACTGACACTATCAGCTTGGCTCTTTTCAAATCCTTCTCTTTATTCAATTCAATCCCGTATTGCCTCATACTTTCCAAACGGCTTGTTGAACAGTGTTGTCATGAAAAAATTTGCCGTGTGGAAAAGGATAAAGCGCGGGTAGCCCCACTTTCTAATCCGGCGCATGGATATTATGGCCCTTGCCGAATCGCAAAACACGACCCTGCCAATCCTTGACGCCCGCATTGCAATGTCCGTGTCCTCGGCAGTCACAAGCTCCCTGTTAATCCCCCCAATATAGGTATAGACGCTTTTTCTTATTGCCATCGCATCCCCGTTTGCATAATACATGTGCAGATATGCAAGGAGTTTTGCCGCAGGGAAAAGCAGGCAGTCGCAAAAGAAATTTTCAAAAACCGTGCCCTCTTTTGGCCTAAAGCGGCCAAGAACTGCGGCAACGCCCGGATTTTCAAATGGGGCCACGATGTTTTGCAGCCATCCTTGCTCAAAAACCGTGTCTGCGCTTGTAAAGACAAGTATCTCGCCTTTGGCCGCAAGCAGCCCGATGGCCCTACCAACACCGATTGTGGTTTTTGGGCTAATCAAGACCTTGGCCCCCCGGGACTTTGCAATTTTTACCGTCTTGTCAGTACTGGAGGCGTCAGATACAATTACTTCAAAGTTGAAAGAAACCTTCTGCCCTGACAATGACTGCAGGGTTGAGGCGATGTTTTTCTCTTCCATGAAAGCTGGTATGACAACGCTTGCCTTGATGTGCCCATGCTTTGGCACAAGGTCGCCTTTAATCGGCACAATGGTTTTGTGCCCTGGGTCAACAAGGCCCTGGATCTTTTTAATGGCCTGCCCCTGCCCGTTTTTTGTCGCCATATTGGAGATGCTATAATTTGCCCTGTTTATAAAACTGCAAGTAAGGGGTGCTATTTTATATTGATTCCCAGGCAAAAGCGCAAAAGGGAGTTGAATGGCAAGGCTAAAGGGGGGCAAAAAGCAGTTACCGGCGCAAGTTTCCGGTGCAGTGGCAGCTGATATTTCACAGACAAAGCTTGATGTGAGGGGTGACGATTTTTCATCCTACAGCACTGAAAAACTCATTTCACTCTCATTTGACGAAAACCCAAAAATAAGGATTCGCGTGGTCTATGAGCTTTCAAAAAGAAGCAATGACCCTACGGCAGTTTTCGGCCTTATTGAGCTTTGCGCCGACAAGAACGAGAGCGTCAAGCAGACAGCAAAACTCGAGCTTGCAAAAATAGAAGGGGACTCGGAGGCCTCAAAGCTGGAGCAGCTGTTTTTGCAGAAAAAAGACGAGGACCCAAATCCGGAAAGCGTGAGAAAAAAACTCATGCCTTCAATTGAAAAACTGTTTTCCCAAAAAGGGAAAAGCCACATGTCTGGCAGCATAGAAAAGCTGTTTGTGGATGGAAAGGGAACGGATTCATCAAGTTCTGCAGGCAAACCGCAGGAAAGTCTTTCCGGAATACCGATGATTTCCCATTCCGGACAATCGCAAAAGCCCGAGCCAGATGAAATTGAGACGATTGGCGAAGGAGTCTTGCAAACAAAGCCTCAGCCAGGCATGCACGGGCATGAGAAACAAGAAACAAAAGCGCATTTTGCTGGGCAGGAAGTCAGTGAAGATGAGGCCCATATTGAGCCATTAGAGGCGGATAAGGCTGCGGCAAAGGCAGAAGATGAAAAAAAATTGCCGCAAGATTCGGCAAAGCAGGTGCAGGCAACATCGGGCCTTGAAGCGCCAAGTCAGCCAGATATGAAGCCCGGGGCAATTGCAACAACTGTCCTGGCACTTGCAAAAAAGCCAGGCATAACAGAAAAGGATTTGAAAAGCGAGGAAAAGAGGCTGCTTCAAAAAATCAATATGGAAGTGAGGTCTGCCTTTGCTGCGGCAAAGCAGCTGCTTGGAGCAAATTCGCCAAAAAGGGCAGGAGAGCTAAAGGAGGGCATGGAAAAGATTGCAACCGAGGAGCTTGATGTCAGCGGCATTGAAAAAGTCGAGATAAAAAAGGGAAAAAAGAGCACTTTTGTATACCGGATTTCCCTGAAGGATTCGACAGGGCAGTGCATCGCATATGTCCAGGAGGCAAAGGGGAACGGGATTGAGGTTGGGGACAGGCTAAAGTTCTCTGGCTGCAGCTTCGAAAAAAACCAGCTGACAGGGGAGGAGTGCCTGCTTCTAGGGCCGCGCTCAAAGCTTGTGATAATAAGATAGGGCCATGGGGATTGGCGGAAATTTTGGCAACGTTTTTGGCAGTGGCCAAATGGAATGATACGTCATCTTAATAACTTAGATATTGGCAAAAAAGCAATGTTCATGGTTTACCATTAAAAACAAATATTTATATATTCTGGCTGGCAAAATAAAGAGCAGGAAATAGAGTAGCAGGATGGCGTTATTGATGAGGGCAAAAACAGCAATTTGTCTGTTTGCATTTGTTGCGCTTTTGGTACTGGCAGGCGCCATGTTTGCCAGAACCGACTTTTTCTATGACTCCAAAGACGGGATTGAGGTCAAAAGGGCCATTGAATATGAGTCAAGGCAAAAAATCAGCCTTATTACAGGGGCCGTTGACTACGATTATACCACCATATCAAGGCTTACCGTAAAAAACACCAATCCAAAGCCCAGATTCAAGGTTTCGGTTTCAGACCAGATGCCATCGCTTTTGGGCGAATACAAGTTTTCATACACTCCTGCCCCGGATATGGTGAATGGCAAGCCCATTTGGGTAACACAGCAGCTTGACGGCTCAAAACAGGTAGAAATAATTATGATGATTGAAGGCAGGCTTTCAGACAAGCAGCTTGCGTTATTTGAAAGGCCTGCCGTAACCTATGAGAAAAAACTTGCAAAGCTTTCAGGCATAAAAAACGCGGTTGTCGGCAAGGAGACAAGGTTTTCCATCAATGACTGGCAGGGTGCGCCGATAAGGCAGCAGCAAGTGGCAGTGCTTGGCCCGGCTGGCTTAAAGCTTGGGCTTATTTCCGATGACAGGGGCGAAGCCTGGTTTGTGCCGCAAAAAACCGGCACTTATTTTGTTGACTTGCCCGACTTTGAAATTGAAGGCCAAAGAAAAATTGAAGTGGCTGGGCCTTCAGTCCCGGCAATTTCATCATCCACGCAGGCTGACAAGGATTTGCAGGGCCTGCTTCTCGGATATGCGCCGTATATAGGGCTGCTGATACTGGCTTCCGTGGTGCTTTTTGCGGCAATTACCTATTTTGCAAACTCAAGGAAAAGGCCTGAAGAGCAGTACGAGGCCATGGATGGGGAACACGGGCCTGCGGACAATAGCGAGCTTGTCATAGACGAAGGCAAATTGTTTTCGGCCCAGGCCAATGCATCGGCAGGTTTGGTTGAATCAGCTTCAGTTTACGAGGAATCCGGATTGGGAGAGGGCAAAGTTGATTTGCAGAAAAGCCTGCAGCAAGCTGAAACGCTGGATGCGCAAAAGCTTGAGCAGTCAAGAGCCTTGGTTGCACAGAGGCTAAGGAAGATGGAGAGGCAACTGCGGGAGCAAAGCGAGCCTGAGCCTGTTGGGGAAACTGAATTCGAAGGCGAGGAATCCGCGTCGATTGAGCAAGTAAGCCCGGATAAAAGCGAACAGGGCGGCAAGCTTGAGGCCAGGGAAAGCGAAGCGGAGCTTGAAGAGGACGAAAAGGCTGCAGATGAACCTGGGCAAGGAGGGCAGAGGGAAGACGAGGATTTGGACGGAATTCAAGCCAAGACCGATTATTCTGATGAAGATGAAGGGCAGGAGGAAGACCAGCCAATCACATATACCATAATTCCAGGCGCCTCTGCCGCAAAGGTTGGAAAGGCCGCACAGGCAAGGAAGCTTGCGAAGGTGAAAAAAGCTGATAAGCCCGAAAAGTCAAGCCCTTCCAAGGCAAACAGGAAAGAGGCGCTAAAGCGGGCGATAGAGAAGCTTGAGCAGCTCAAACGGAGAAAAAGAAAGTAGCAAAGGACCGTACAGTCTTATTGAGTAAGCCGGAGCATCGCAGGCAGACTCTTTATTGTGAAATTAATTACCAGGGAACTTTTTTTAGACCAAGCCTGTTTGCAGCATAATTGCTTGCCACATGCATAAAGTAGGTGAAAGCAAAAAGGAATGCCAGGTTTGGCGCGTCAAGCACAAACTTTGGCGCAAATGGAAAGACCAGCGCCAGGGCAACAAGCAGGAAAAAGAGCTGGTCAAGCAAAAACGAAGGCTGGCCTCTCTTGTAGCCAAGCCTGCGCTTGAAAAAGCTGCCTGCCAAATCCCCAAGCATTGTGCCGCTTGAGAGAAGAAAGCCTGCGAGGGCATGGCCTTGCGCATTATTGTAGAGGGCAAACTGTGTTTCAGGAAGAAAGACGGCCTGGAGAAGCCCGATTAAAGTACCTGCAAGTATGCCTGCCACAAATCCCCTAATCGTCTTTCCATCCCCAAACAGCCGCTTTCCGTCAACGAAATTCCGTCCAAAGTCAATTGGCGCCCCAAACCCCAATACGACAGGCACTGAGTTTGCAAAATAGGCGGGCATGATGAAAAGCAAAATGCCCATTATCAGGTTTGAAAATTCTTGCATTACTAAATAACAGATTATTGCTTTAAATTTGTTGCGAAACCAAAAGGTTAGCCTAAGGCGGGTGGGAAACGTGGTTCCTATGGATAAAAAGGCGAATAGACGCCATGGGCTTGACCTGGCAACAGGGGCAGGCGCAAGCAACCAGCAGGCGACAAAAGAAAAAAAAGACTATAGGCTTGTCTTGCTTGTAATTTTTGGGCTTGTGATTTCAGTTGGGGCAATTCTTGGGTTCATGATACTTTCCGGAATAGGAGATGGAATAGGCGGAAAGAAGGAAGGATTTTCCAAGGGGCTTTTTGACTCTGGCTGCATTGGCGTTGTTGACATTCGCGGGGAGATAATTTCTGATGACATAAGCCCCGGGCTATTTAGTCAGGGGGTTGCAGGCTCCTCAACAATTGCAAGCAGGATTGCACAGGCCGACAGTCGGGACGATGTCAAGGCAATTTTGCTTGTGGTTGATTCCCCAGGCGGCTCGGTTGTAGCGACAAGGGAAATTTATGATGCGCTTGAGGCAAGCAAAAAGCCTAAAGTGGCATACTTTAGGGAAGTGGCGGCCTCTGGCGGGTATTATGTCGGGGCAGCTACTGACTACATTGTCTCAGAGCCTGCGGCCCTTACAGGAAGCATTGGAGTCAGGGCGACATTTACCGACTTGAGCCCGCTTTTTGAAAAAATAGGCGTGAACACGACTATCGTGAAATCAGGCAGGTTCAAGGATATTGGCGACAGCACAAGACCCATGACTGATGAGGAAAAAAAGATAATTCAATCCATGGTGGATGAGATATTTGAGGACTTCAAGTCAGCAGTGCTCAAGCACAGGGCAGGTAAAATAGAC
>VGKX01000073.1 GCA_016866895.1 Candidatus Parvarchaeota archaeon | reverse complement strand
ACAATTGTCTTCAAGCGCAGCATTGTAGTAAATTCGGATTTTGGAGTTGGCTACAAGCTGCCGGTTTGCGCAAGGGACATAGGAATTTATCTTGCTGTCCTAGTCGGATTGATAGTCTATCCTCTAAAGATGAAGCTGGGTTCCCTTGACTTTCCTGACAAAAAATATTTGTTTGCTGCAGCAGTCCCAATAGCTTTGGATGGAGGGATACAGCTTGTTAGCGACCTTATTCCAAGCCTGTTCACCTACGAAAGCACTAATGCGCTTAGGCTTTTGACAGGGGCGATAATAGGCCTTGCCATACCGTTCTATCTTGTCCCGATTTTGAATTTGTTTTGGAGAAGCATTGTTTCAAACAAGGCCTAGGGGCGTTTTAGCATTTGAATTGTCACTGAAAGACAGTCGGAAAGTAAATGGATATAAACAGTGCAAATGAAAGAAAGAACCAGGAAAAAACAAAAACGTGGTTTTGATGAAGTGTTTTTACCATCATGACAAGGATGCAGTGGGGGTTTGCAGCAACTGCTTCAAGGCAATGTGCGAAAACGAGGCCACAGAACTCAACGGGAAGCTTCTTTGCACTAACTGCAAGGCAGTGATTATGGCAAAGCTTCAGGCACAGGCAAGCCAGATGCAGCCAGCTTCGGCAAGGCAGCAGCAGCCGCAAGGGCAAAAAAAAGAAAGCGGGGGGGTGGGAAGCCTGATTAAGATGATTGTTCCCCGCGACCCGAACCTGCAGATAAAAAACGAGGATTTGCCGCTTCTGATAGTGCCGATATTTTTTGGGGGGGTTATTGGCGGTCTTTTTGCATCAGTACCGTTCATCAACCTTTTATTTTTCATAACGGTCCCGTTTGGCGTTGGGCTGTCCCTTGTCTTTCTTAAGGCCGAGGAAAAATTCAGATATGCGATTAGCGGCATTGATGCTCTGAAGATAGGGGCGGCTTGCGGTGTGGTTATTGCGTTGGTTGGAAGTCTTGGCCTTTTTGTCTGGCAGATATTCCTTGCCCAGGCCGCATTTGAATTTTTCTCAAAGACGGCGCAGGCAATATCCTACCAGGAAGCGGATATAATAATGAAAATAGCCGGGTTTGACAAGGACTTGGCAATAGAGCTTATCATCTTGCGCCTGTTTGCCATGCTTGCTTCATACCCCATAGTGGGTGCGCTTTCAGGCAAGTTTTTTGCAAGCAAAATGAGATAGGTGCAAATGCCGGATTTTGGCATTATGCATGCGGGCTTGCGGGGATTGTATTGTTTGCATTGGTCTGCCTTATTTTCAGGGACCAGATTATTTTTGCCATCCATTCCATTGTAAGGTACTCAAGAAGAGGGAAATAGCTAGCCACAAGTGCAAAACAGTCCTACTTGAGCCTGATTGCATCAAGGTCCATTGGGGCCCTGGCATCAATGTGCATCATCTTGCTTATGCTTCTTGCCAAATCCTCGCACTTTGTCTCATCCCCATGCAGTGTGAAGACTTTTTCAGGCTTTGGCTTAATGTTTTTCAGAAACGAGATTAGCTGGTGGCGGTCTGAGTGGCCAGAGTAGCCCTCCACTGACTGGACCTGCATGTTGACCCGTATCATCTCGCTTCTGCCAGCCTCCGACATTATTGGCACTTCCTTCATGCCCCGCTGCACTTTCCTGCCTAGCGACTGCGTTGACTGGTAGCCGACAAACATGAGCATGTTTTTCGGGTCGTCTGCAAGAAGCCTGAAGTACTCAAGAATGGGGCCTCCAGACATCATGCCAGATGGCGCAAGAATGACTGCCGGGTCGCCTTCGACTATTGCTTTCCTGTCGGTCTTTACAGTTTCAAAAATGTGCGACTCAAAAGGGGAATCGTTTGAGAGTATCCTCATTTGCACATTGTGGCGAAGGTATTGCGGGTATGCTGTGTGTATTGCAGACGCCTCAAGAATCATTCCGTCCAGATATACTGGAAAATTGTATTTGGGATTCTTGGACATCTGCTCCTCTAGCACAAGCATGATTTCCTGGGCCCTGCCAACCGAGAACACTGGTATTATTATCTTGCCCTTTTTCTCTATTGTCTGGTTTATAAGGCCAAACAGGCGCTTGTCAGAGTCAAACCTGTTTGACATGATGTCGTCCCTTCCGCCGTAAGTGCTTTCAATGAAAAGCGTCTCGCAGCGCGGGAAGGAGGTTACTGCCTGGTCGAACAGCTTTGAGTAGCCATACTTAATGTCGCCGCTGAAAACAAGGTTGTGCAGCCCCTCCCCTATGTGCAAGTGCACTATGGCACTTCCTAGCATGTGCCCTGCATTGTAGTAGGTCAGCTTGATTTCCGGAGTGATGTCCATCACTTCCCAGTAATCCAGGGTTATCATGTGCGCAAGCTGTTTTTGGATGTCCTTGACGCCATAAGGGGCCCCCTGCTCCGTGTTCTTGTTCACAAGATTCAGATAATCCATCTGCAAAAGCGTGACAAGCTCCCTTGTCGGGGTGGTGCAGTAGACGGGCCCTTCAAAGCCATAGGCATAGAGGTAGGGCAAAAAGCCCGAATGGTCTAGGTGTGCGTGAGTGAGGATTACTGCATCCAGCTGCGCAGGCTCAAAGCCAAGGGCGTTTAGATATGGATAGGTGCGCGTGTTGTCTGAAGTGTCAGGATTAATGCCGCAGTCTATCAGGACTTTGCTGTGCGGGGTTTGGACCAGTGTGCAGGACCGTCCAACTTCCTGGAAGCCGCCAAGGGCGGTTATCTTGACCCAGTCGCTTTTTGGCACTGTTGTGCAGATTTTCTTGCCAAGGTTAATGAGGAATTTTTTCCTGTGGGCAGCCTCGCGCAACAAGGACTTTCTGACCCCCCGTATTGTGCTTGAGTCCATTGTGGGGGTCCTAAGAACATTTGGGGCCCAGCCAGTCTTTTGTATTATGGAGCGAAGAGTGAGGCCTCCCTTGCCTATCACAAGCCCGGGCTTTAGGGCCTCTATGTTGACTTCGCAAAAATCAGGGTTGAAGTTGATTTCAGTGACACCGGCCTCTGCAGGAACCAGGGACTTGATTGCTGCAAGCGAGTCCTCAGGATTTGTAAGCGACGAGGGGTCGGAGCGGATAAAAACGCGCTTTCTGACAGCGCTTGCAAGCCTGCGAATCATCTGGTCGTTTTTGTAGAATTGATTGATGTTTTTCAGGTAGATGACTATGTCAAGGCCCTCGGGCTCTATTTTTGACAGATCGCAGTCTGCCGGTATTATCTCCGCGATTTTTTTTTCTATTTCCTTTAGTTCCAACAAATCTCCTCTTGAACTGCATGTTTTTCAAACACAAAGGCACCGCAGTGCAGAAAACCGGCCGTGATGCCCAAAAGACCCCGTCGGGCGCGGATTGCCTTTAGAAACTGCGCTTTATGCAAATGGCAAGATTATGCTTAAGACAAATGGACGCCTGGGATGATTTACTTGTGGCTTGATGGTCAGATTGCCTTCTGCGCCAAATTTTATTGACAGTTTATGCAAGTTTTGCTATCTCTTCCTTGTCGTGTTTTTTAAAGCCGGATTTTGTTATTGTGACTAGGTCTATCCCCTCACCTGTCGCGCAATCGCGCTTCATTGCCGCCGCCACAGCCTTTACCGCAACTTTCATGTTGTCTTTTACAGAGCCGCCTGCATTGAACATCTCTTCTAAAACTCCGTAAGCGACTGGCGAGCCGCTTCCTGTTGAGCAGTATTTTTCCTCAGTCATGCCGCCAAGCGGGTCAAGAGAATAAATCTCAGGCTTGTCTTCAGTCCCTCCAACCAGAAGCTGGACATAGAACGGGAAGAATTTGTATGAATATAAAAGATTTGCAAGCAAGGTTGCCGCCGCTTTGGCAGTTAGCGGTTTGCCGTATTTTAGCCTGTAGAGCTTGGATTCCGCTTTTAGGAGCCTGATTAGCTCTTGTGCGTCTCCAACACCACCAGCAATAGTCATTGAAAGCTTGTCATCAATCTGAAATATTTTTTGCACATCGCGGGAAGCGATAAAATAACCCATTGATGCACGCTTGTCCGCAGCCATGATTATGCCATCAGAGCATACAAGCCCGACTGTTGTCGTGCCTGTCTTCATGTTGCTTATTTTTTCAGGCAATAATGTATCTTCAGGCATAATATCACCAAGGAGTGATGTTTTATCTGCCGTTTTTCACTGGTCAGAATTTTTTGCTGGTCCGCGCGTTTCGATTTTCAGAACAATGCTGCTTTTCAGAACAATGCTGCAAAAGCTACCTTGTAAAACCAATAATTAAAAACAGCTTTTGCCCATTTTACATTGTTTGCACAATATTTATAAGCATTGCTACAATAGCCAAACACAGGCGAGGCGGCAGTTCTTTTCAAGCAAGGCCTGTTGCCAGCCTTTCATGCTTTTGCCAAAAATCAAATTTGGGCTTATTTACCGATTGGTGATTTTTCATGCCTTATTTATGTAATTATTGCGATTATGGCCCCCATCACAGCCCCGCAAACAAGGTAGTAGCCGTTGCTGATAAGATATAGCTCAAGCTTCCTTTTCTCAAAAAGCACCCCGCTTGCACTTGTGGTCACAACAAAACCGGCGCACAGCCAAAAACCAGCAAGCGCGCCTTCAATTGCGTTGTTTGCTCCAAGATATGGCAAGATGTTTGCAAGCACAAACGCCATGAAAGCAAAGGAGAGCAGCATAAGCCCGTATGTTTTGCCCATGTCCTGTTTCTGTAAATCTTTTTTTGCCTTTGATGTGCTAGCCCCCACTGCATTTAAAAATGCTTTTCCAAAAAGGGCATTTGAGTACCACATCATCCCAATTGCCATGCTTGCAAAAGTTGCAATAAGCACTGCCAGCAAATTCACATTTGAGGTTAGGTTCATATTTTCTCACCTTTTGTTCAGACTTCTGGTCTGCTTTTAGTCTCAATGTAGGATGTTCAAATCTATTTTAGGGCATAGCGTATTTATTTCCGCATTTGATTAAGGACTGTCTTGCTGCATCTTTAAAGCGGACCTACAGTGAAAGAATAGGTATCACTTTTAACCACATTATCGCCGGATTTACAAAATACATTCCAAGTATGGGGTTTGGTTGGATAGACGACACTTGTACGATAGGTGAATTCTTTTTGGGAATTTGTGTTAGCCTTAAGCTTCATTTTTTCCCCTTCAACGCCATCAACAGTCACCCTGCATTCAAGCTTTTTGGTTGAGATGGCGTTGAATTTGAGAGCGATATCATCTGCACTGTTAAATTGGGCATTGCGTTGGGTTACAGGCACGATGGTGATTTTTTGCCTGTGCCTAAAGTTGCGCTTCTCGCTTTTGCCAACAGCCCCGTTTGTGTCAGTGCAGATGACCTGCCATTTGTGCTTGCCTTCAAATCTAGGTATGCTTGATACTGCTATAGCTTCACTGTTTGTATAGTTGTCAAGCACAGTTTCTCTTTCAACAAGAGCTTTGTCAATTACAAATTTGCAGCTGCGACTCGATACGCCAGTGTTGGTATTACTTGCACCAGGCGAAAGCGAGTAGAAATACACGTTATATGAAAAATCATCTGTTGCGGTTGAGTTGTTGTAATCTGGATCTGGATACCAATTTTTTGCAGGAGAGGCAAGTGTGATTATCGGTCTTGACACTACAGTAAAATTAGCTTTTTCGGAATTTAGAATTTCTTTTGAGGGAAATTCACATTTGACATAAACTTTGTGTTGAGCGTCTGTAAGTTTTACTGTTTCTGATGCCTGGTAGGCAGTTGCGTACTGGAACGTTTCGCTTTTCTTGCTCTTCTCATCAACCATAAGATTGCATTTGACTTTATCAGAAGGATTGAAAGTGGTCACCA
>VGKX01000072.1 GCA_016866895.1 Candidatus Parvarchaeota archaeon | reverse complement strand
AGCATCCTGTAGTCATATGTTGCCCCATTTGAAATGCGAAGCACTCGGCCTTCCTTGGACTCCTTTACCTCGGTTTGAACACAGTCAAGTGTTTTATTGTAGTCAAAAAAGTTCTGCCAAATGTCCCTTGCAGCCTTTTCAAGGGTCCAGCGCACGCCGTAGGTAGTTAGAATTCCCGTGTAGATGTTCTCCTCCGCGGCTTTTTTGCGCGCCAAAAAGGTTTTCAAGGAGGAAAACCTGTCGGTAACTTTGGTCTTAGATGTCAAATCAGGCGCATTGCCACCGCCAAACCACGTTTTGAACATACATATATTATGCCAAAAGGAGTTTAAAAATATGCTTGTTTTGACATTTTTAGCCACATAACTTATATGGCTTGGGATATTGTATAAATATATACATTATCGCAACTCCATTGCACCCATAGCTGGCGCACGGCCTAGTTTATTATGCGTCTAGACAAGCGCGATGAGGTTTGATACGATATTCTTGACCTCATTTTCCCTCTGTGCAACAACCACTTTTACCTCGTTGTGGTCAAGGGGCTTTTTCAAAACCCCGGTCCCAAAGTTGGTTGTGATTGCAAGGGTGGCGTTTTGGATTTTTACGCCGGTTGCCCTAAGTTCGTTGAACAGGATGGCCTCGACTGTTGAGGTCATGCCAAGAAGATGTACGCCAATCTTTCTGAAAAACGCCACTTCTGCAGCGGTTTCATATCTTGGGCCCTTGGTATCCGCAAGAACTGCTCCGGTTTTGATTTTAAGGCCGGAAGCCTTGCCTGCCTGCAGCACCTTGCTTTTTAACCCAGGGCTATAGGGAGCACTCATGTCCGGGTGCACTATTCCGCCTTTAAAGTCCTCGATAAAGGTTGGGGTGTCCATAATCCTAAACAGGTCTTCTACGAGAACAAACTGCCCCACACTGAACGGTTTTTTTCCTGTAAGGCCGACTGCTGAAACTGAAAGCACGTCTGTAGCCCCCACTTCCGCAAGTGCAAAAACATTGGCCCTGTGGTCAATTTTGTGCGGGGGGATTGTGTGTTTTTTTTCCATGCCTTGGCAGCAGGATGAATGGCATGCCATTCAATGTGCCCCTGATAATGGAAGCAGGCCCAAACGGGGTTTTTACCAGGCTTGTTTTGGAGCAGATTTGCCCCTGCCGTCCATGAACTTCTCAAGGCCACTGCCACTTATTACTGCCAAAGTTCTCATTGAAATGCACCCCTGGATTTTAGGAAACAAGAATTTATAAATCGGGGAGAAAATGATGGACTTATGCAAGTATTTGGAATGCGCACTGCTGTAATTGCCGGTTTTCCAGCCGCGCCTGAGGCTTTTTGGGAAAATAATCATCCAAAAAAGCCTGAAAATCACACCGCCCGCATTTTTCCGCAGAAAACAAGGATACGATTTCCCGCAGGGAGATCAGGATCCGCACCAAGAGAAATTAGACTTGATTACAAATACGAAAACCTTATTAATTTATCAACTGATAAATTAATCAAGTGATACATATGACGACAATAGATTTAGTTAAACCAGCCAGGAAGTCTGTAGGCGTTGGCTTTGCAACCTTCAGCCCGAAAAATCTTGGCAGATACCCAAGACTTGACACTGTTCTTATGGTAGAAAAGGCACTATACAGGCACAAAAGCGAGAAAACCATAACGCAAATTTGGAAGCTTTTGCCAAAAAAGGTCATGTGGACCACATATATCACGATATTGGACTACCTGGAATATTCTGGCAAAATATATATCGAGCCTGACAGGACTGTGACTTGGCTTTGGAATCCTGCAAAGGTGGCTGAGTTGAAAGGGCGGGGGCTAGTGATAGCATGAAGGACAACAGAGCCAAAAGCGTTTCATTTGCAGATGAGTCTCTCCTAAATGCCTACCAGCAGCTAAAATCTGGCAAGTTTGAGGAGCAGGAGCTTGCAAAATACCTTGACCGTGCAATTGGTGACTTGAAGGAAAACCCGCTTTGCGGCATAAAAATCCCAAGACATCTCTGGCCTGATGAGTATGCGAAAAAATTCGGAATTGACAACCTTCGGAAATACGACTTGCCTGATGGCTGGCGGCTTATGTATTACCTTGTAGGTAACAGGGTAGAGATAATTTCAGTAATTCTTGAATGGCTTACACACAAGGATTACGAAAAAAGATTCGGATACAAAACAAGATAGGTGCGTGAATCTCGGACTGTTTCTTTTTAATTCCTTTGTGGCGGCGGCACTTTCAGTGCAAAAACAAGATAGGCGGTGTGCGTCAGTCCCGTATTTTCAGGCCTAAAACCTGCCTCGCGCACCAGATATTCACGCACCATGCACTCTATTGTCTCAATCCTGCCAAAACCACAGCCAGATTTGCCGAAGCCAGCCGCATGCCCGCCAGAACTGCCGCCAGATGCACCAGTGCCGTTTTCTTTATCGCCAAATCCGCTGTCTGTGCCTTTGCTTGCACCTGCTTGCCCGCACCCCTCGCATGCTTTTACAAACCTCTGCACCTGCTCTGCGTGCGGCAGATAGCCGACAAGCATTCCGCCATCCTTTAGCGCCCCATACGCATGTCCCACTGCCTTGTCAGAATCTGCAAGGTCAAGTGTCACCAAGTCCAATTCCTTTTCCTTTATGCCGTCAAACACGCTTGCGTGCTTAATTTTCACATTCTTCAATCCAGCCCTCTGCACGTTTTCTGAGGCAAGCTTGACAAAGTCCTCACGCCACTCGTAAGCCACAACTGATTTGCATACATTTCCAAGGGAAATTGCAAGCCAGCCGCTTCCCGCGCCCGCATCAACAGCCTTTGATGTCTTGCCAACTCCAGAGTAGGCAAGTATCATGCCAATGTCCTTTGGCAAAATCACCTGCGGCCCCCTTTTCAATTTCCTAAGTATGTTTGGGAAAATCATAAACTCAACCAATCAGACTGCGTTAATTTCATAGTGCATGGCCTTAAGCATTTCACTTTTCGCCCCCTGCCCTTCCTGCAATCTTTCCTGTGCCTCATCCGGCTCGCTTAGGACAGAAAGTGCCTTTTCCTTCTTTTTTTCATACGCCCACTTTGCAAGCGTCTCAAGATGCACGATATCTTCCGCATTATATCTTATAAGCGTGTCAAGCGCCGCCTTGTCCCCCTTCCACTCATAGCGGTTCCAAAGCTTTACCGCGTCCCAGCCAGTCAGCCCCTGCAAGTCAGAAGGCCTCTCAAGTTTGAACTGCTGCTCAATTCTTTTTAAGCCGCCTGTTATTCCAAGCGAGCGGAGCACAAAGCGCAAGTCAACATGCACCTGGTCGAATTTTACACCCTTAAAGTAGCTTTTCAAAAACGGCATATCAAACATCTGCCCATTGAAAGTCACAAGCATCGAGTATTTTTTTATATCCTCGGCAAACTCATCAAGGCTTTTGACGCCAAGCGAATTTTTTCCGTTGACATACGAGTGCGTTTTTTTCCCGTCGTAAATGCCAACAACAGTAAGCTTTGATGCCTGCCAGGACAGGCCCGTTGTCTCAATGTCAAGGTAGCCGATTTTGCCCTCAAACTCCGGCAGGGCACGCCATGTGGAGTCGCTTGGGAGGCATGAAGAAAAGTATGGAAAATTTCCAGAATCAAGCGCCTCGCTTGACTCAAATATATGCTTGAAGATATGTTCCTTCATTGTTGACGGCATTGAAAGGTTCTTGCCGCGAGATAAAAAATCATCCCAACAATTCATTCCAAAGCGCCAAAGCTTGGATTCGGTTTTTGCCCCTATGCCAGGAACATGGATGAATGTATTTTCAAGCGTAAGGAGCACCCAAAATTTTGCCCTGAAAAGGCAAGCTTAACTTCTACCGGCACTTATTTTCTTCCTGCCGCCCTAAGCTCCGCAAGTTTTTTTGCAACTTCCTTGTCAGATAGCGCGATTATCTGCGCAGCCAAAATGCCTGCGTTTTTAGCCCCGTCAATCGCAACTGTTGCCACAGGTATTCCGGTTGGCATCTGCATTGCAGACAAAAGTGCGTCAAGACCTTCAAGCTTCACGTTGAGCGGCACTCCGATAACCGGTTTTGTTGTCTTGGATGCCACAAAACCCGGGAGTGCTGCAGACAGGCCGGCCATTGCAATGAACACTTCAGCCCCGCAAGTATTAATCACCGAGATTGCCTTGTCAGGGTTGCGGTGCGCAGATGCCACAACAATGTCAGCATCCACTCCAAGCGCATCCAGCTGCTCCAATGCCCTTTTCGCATGCTCCATGTCAGAATCAGAGCCAAGCATGATTTGAACTCGCACCATAGAAATCACCTAATCTAAAATAATTTTATTTGTTTAGTTCCACTCAAACTTCTTTCCCGCCCAAGCTTATTGCCACGCGAATTTTTTCCCAGTGAGTAGCTCGTACGCCTCAACGTATTTTTTCGAGGTGTTTTGTATTATTTCATCCGGAAGCTGCGGCGCCGGCGGCTTTTTGTCCCAGCCGATTCCTTCAAGGTAATCGCGGGCATACTGCTTGTCAAAGGATGGCTGGTTTTTGCCCTCAACGTATTTGTCGGCAGGCCAGTACCTGCTTGAATCCGGGGTTAGAACCTCATCAATAAGTATTAGTTCCCCGTTGTAAATGCCAAACTCGAATTTTGTATCCGCAAGTATTATGCCTCTTGTTTTTGCATAGTCTGCCGCTGTTGAATAAAGATTTATGCTTGCCTCTTTTATCTGCTTGTATATATCCGCACCAACAAGTTTTGCAGCCTCTTCATCATTTATGTTAATATCATGTCCAGTAGTTGCCTTTGTGCTTGGCGTGAAAATCGGAGTGGGCAGCTTGCTTGAATTTACAAGCCCAGGCGGAAGTTTTATGCCGCACACGGAACCAGTTGCATTGTAGTCTTTCAAGCCTGAGCCTGCCAGGTAGCCGCGCACGACGCACTCAATTGGAAGCGGCTTTGCCTTGACAACAACCATTGAGCGGCCTGCAAGAAAACTTGGCAATCCGTCCGGCACTTTTGCCTGGAAAGCTCTGTTCGCATCTCCTGCAAGATGGTTTTTGATTACGCCTTTGAGCTTTTCAAACCAGAAAAAGGAAAGCTGCGTGAGCACGGTGCCCTTGTATGGGATGCCTTGGGAAAAGACGACGTCAAATGCGGAAAGGCGGTCTGAAGCAATCATCAGAAGCTTGTCCTCATATTCATAAGTGTCGCGCACTTTGCCCCTTGAATGAAGCTTAAGCGGCAAGTCTGTTTTGGTCATCACAACGCCTGACATAAAACCACCCACAAACGATCGCTTGGTTAATGAACTGGGGACATGTATTGCCCTTGAAAAAATATGGCTGAAAAACGATATAAAGCTTGGGACTTGAAAACAGGGACTTGTGTCTTGAAGCTTGAGTGTTAGGGGATTATTTTATTTTTCAAATCCAAGGAATACTGCTTTGACAGGAGAAATAGACTTAGAATTAGTTTTGGGGCTAGACGAGGGATTCTGGTCGTATTTGAGTGTTCGGCCCTTTAGGTATGGCGACTTGAGCCCAATGACAGTCTCCATGCTGACCCCACAAGGAAGCGCGCTTATGCCAAGAAAATCAAGTGCCGCCTTGCCATCAAGCCAAAGTCTTCCCGAATCTGTTTCAACAAACAGAACCGACCCTCCGGATTCCGTCCCTATTTCAAGCACTTTGGCTGTTTTATAGGGCTTGACAGACTGCCTCAGAACTACAATCCTTGAGTAGAAGTTCACGTGCACCTCGTTATTTTTGTAAAGGCAATTTTCACATCGCATATGGTCGCCAAGATTCAAAGACTTGACTGCCTGTGGCTCATACCAGACAACTACCCTGCAGGAA
>VGKX01000071.1 GCA_016866895.1 Candidatus Parvarchaeota archaeon | reverse complement strand
TCTGCAAGGTCTGTGTATGTCATTTAATGAAAAAATCGACCTGAAGAATGAAAACCCTGGCATCAACTTTGCAGCTGCCGGGTATCACTTGATGCTTCTTTTGCTTCTGGCATACGGCTATTTGACACACCAGATCCAGCAATATTTTTGGGCTGCGTTTTTGAACCTGTTTATGTTTAGCGCGATATTGATTGTTGCAATGGCAAGCATGCTCTTGGTTTCTGTATTCAGCTTGAAAAAATCCAAAAAAGAAAACAGGGAAACCGGCATGGGGTTTATGGTCCTTGAAATTCTGTTGTTCTTATTGCTTGTAGGCAGCTTTGCATATGCATTCATACTTCGACCAAGCCAGCAAGGTGGCCTTCTTTTGGCGCTGATGCCACTTGCGGCACTTTTTGCCATCAAGGAAACGCAAATGCAACCTGCTAAAGCGATATATTGCATAATAAACAGCATCACCGGCTTTCTAATTGGAGTTTTTGGAATTTTTATTGCAGCTTACTTCATGACATCAAAAATAGCGCATATGGTGTTGAAAAACGATGCAACCAAACATGATAATAAGGCAAAAGACAAGGCAAAAGAGATTGGCTTTCTTGCGCCTGTTTTCATAATTCCGTTGGTCTGGCTTGTGGGCCGTTACGACAATGCAATCGGAGTTATGCTATTGGGCGGGCTGTTTTATTTTTCACTTGCAGCAGGCTACATGATAATGGCACTTAGCGAAATACTTCAAAAGCATCCGGTGTCGATTGTTGTTTATCTTATAAAAAGGATATTTGGGGAAATGTCATAAGTGCTAAAAGCCCGCTGTGGCTTTGACTTGTTTTGCTAACGCGGCCGGATTTCTTGGCCCGTCCCGTTAACCTGCTCGCTGGTTAAATCAGGCAAGCCGTCTTGTTGAACTTTTTGTAGTGGTCGCAGTACTGGAGGAACTTTGAGAGGGCCTTTACGCCGCTTGATGGAGAGGAGTATGTCGGGATGCCGTAGCTTTCAAGTATGCGCCTGTGCATTTCAGTGTATTCCCCGCCTGTTGCAATGACTATGATTGGCTTTTTCTTCTCCCCGTTGGCTTTCACAAGCACGCTTACAATGCGCGTGTCGATTGCCGCAGTCTGGAATAATACGTTTACAACAAGCGCGTCAACCCCCCTGTCATCAAGGCAGATTCGAATTGCCCTCTCAAACCTTGCAGAATCCGCATCGCCGATAAGGTCAAGTGGGTTGCGCGCGTTTGCATAGGGGGGCAAAAGCTCCTTTAGTGCAGCAAGAGAGCTGTCCGAAAATTTCGCCAGGTCAAGTGAGTGCTGCTCGATTGCGTCTGCCGCCAAAACGCCGTTGCCCCCTCCGTTTGTTATGACTGCCACCCTGTTTGCGCAGCATATTGGCTGGCTGAAGATTTTTGCAAAGTCAAACAGCTCGTCAAGCGTCTCGGCCTCGGTAATCCTTGACTGCGCAAATGCGGCAGCATACGCCATTGCAGAGCCTGCAAGCGAGCCTGTGTGGGATTTTGCAGCCTGCGCGCCAAGCTTACTTTTGCCTGCCTTTATCGCGACTATGGGTTTTTTTCGCGTGATTTTTGAGGCAACCTGCAAGAATCTTTTTCCATCCTTGACGCCTTCAAGATAGCACACGATTATTTTTGTTGACAAGTCATTTCCCAGGTACTCAAGCAAGTCGCACTCGCTGACAACTGAGGCATTGCCGTATGAGACAAATTTGCTCATGCCTACCCCCGCGCGGGCAGCCAGGTCGACAATGCACCCACCTACCGCCCCCGACTGCGAAATAAAGGAAATTTCCCCGACGTGCGGCCTGCCCAGCTTGTAAATTGGCAGGAAAACAGAATCCACCCTTTTTTCCGGGTTTATTACGCCCATGCAGTTTGGGCCTATGACTGCCATGCCATGCTTTGAGGCCGCCTCCACAAGCCTGCCTTCAAGCTCCACATTCCCGACTTCCCCAAAGCCCCCTGAAATCACGACTGCGGCCTTAATGCCCTTCTTTCCGCACTGCTCAAGCACGTCCACAACTGCAAGTGCTGGAATTGCAATGACTGCGCAGTCAACTGGGCCTGCAATGTCAGCAACCGATTTGGCACACTTGACTCCAAGCACTTCAGGCACATTTGGATTGACTGCATAAAGCTTTCCAGGGTATCCGCCTTCAAGGAAATTTTTCAGGACCACATGGCCGATTTTAGTCGGCTCGTGCGAAGCCCCTATTACTGCAATGCTTTTGGGGTTGAAAATTTTTTCAAGAAGCTTGGTCTTTGAGTTGGAAGTTTTTGCCGTTTAACACACCTTTTGGAATTGTGCTGATTGTTTTGATTTGTTTTGGTATTATTGGATTGCTTTGGATTGTTTTGGCAGTTCCTTGCATTTTCTTTACTTAAGTAATTTTTCCGCATTTAAGCCTAATATTCTGATTTGTCCTCTGCGGCCTTTTCAACTATCCTGCTGTCTACAACAAAGCAGCCGTGCTCGTTTGCTATTACGGGGTTGAAGTCAAGCTCCTGCACATCCTGCTCAACAAGAAGCCTTGACGTCTTGACGATTAGGTCAGCAAGCTCCGATTCATTGATTGGTTTTGCCCCCCGCGCCCCTGCAAGCATTTTATAGGACTTGATTGAGCGAATCATTTCAAGCGCCATTTGCCTGTCAACAGGGCATACCCTGAAAACTAGGTCTTTAAAGATTTCAACGTAAATTCCTCCTAGCCCAAAGAGCACCAAGTGCCCGAATTGTGCGTCTTTCATGCCCCCAACAATCAGCTCAAAGCCCTTTGGGGCCATTTTTTGCACCCTCACGCCATTCATGTTCGCCTCGCCGACATTTCTCCTTATTATTTCATATGCATTTGCAACTTCCTGCCTGCCCATAAGGTTCAGCTGCACCCCGCCAACATCGCTTTTGTGCGAGATTTTCTTTGATGCGACTTTTAGGGCAACGGGAAATCCTATTTGGGCTGCAACTGAAGATGCCTGCGCCGCATCAGCGCAAAAGTGTTCCTTCAAATACTGGATTTTATAACTTTCAAGAAGTTTCCCTATTTCCACTTGTCACACCCAGCATTTCAAAATAGCTTGATTTTCAGGGACTGGGAGAGGAAAATAGCAAGGCCAATGCCAACCAGAAGCACTATTCCTATTTCCACATACCAGAAAAAGTGGCGCAGGTAATATTCCGTCTTTGACTGCAGCCTCATTGCCTTGACATCGGTTTGTTCCTGTGGCGTTTGGGAGTGCGTCTGTTCCATCTGCTGCGTCGCACTGGCAGCAACTGACCCAATGCCCGTTTGTTTTGCAAACAAGCCAGGCTCAGTAATTTGTTTTGCACTATTTGCATTGGAAGCTTGAGTTAAGATTTGTGAAGCTTGCGCTTGCGATGATTTTGGCTGGGCTTGAGGTTTTGGCTGCGCCAAGAGCTTATTTTCCTCCTTGCTTTTTGGGAACATGCCGAAAATGATTTCCTTTGCATCGTCCGAAGCATCCTGCGCAAGGCTTTGCTGCCCGCTTGCCGCTTCTTTGGCAGGCGCCTGAGAGTCTGCCTGAATTACCTGTGTTGCTTCAGGGATTCCCGCCGAACCTCCTTGCATGGCTTGCTGGGTGCCTCTGACAATGCCGACTTTGTTGAAGCCCTTTTCAGTCAATGCAATGCCGACTTTGGCGGATTTTACGGTGCTTTCAATGAATGCCTGGACGCAAAGCTTGTTGAGGTGCACAGCCAGGTCTGCAGGCCGCACATTGAGCCTTTGGGCAAGCCGCTCCGAGTCTGAAACGCCGGTGGCGATTGTTGAGAGAATGGCCTCGTCAAGCGAGTCAAGGGGCTCAAGGGTCTTTTGCTCGCACTGGTGCATAACCTGCCTGCCGTGCTCGGTTATTGAAATCCTTGACATCCCGCCAATTGACGACTCCAGGTCAAGGTATCCTTTTACCTTAAGGGAACCTAGGAGGTTGGCGGTTTCAAAAAATGAGGTGTTTATTACCGGGCCAAACCGCTCTATCACTGAGTTTTCATCAAGCTTCAGAAGCACAAGCAAATCGAGGTAAGTGAGGTTGTCCACAATTACCTTTATTTAGATATTCTTTATATAGTTTAGCTTATGGCTCCAGTTACAATAAAATTCTTGGGCTCTGCCCATGAAGTCGGCAGAAGCTCCATATTGCTCCAGACAGACAAGCATATAATGCTTGACCATGGCCTCAAGCTTTTTGCAAACACGCAGCAGGAAGTGAAGCCTCTTCCCTACGAGGGCAAGCTTGACTTTGCGATAATATCCCACGGCCACATGGACCATGTGGGAAATGTGCCTGCCTTGTTTGGCAAGCACAAGATTAACCTGATTGCAACGCCGCCCACAAAGTCGCTTTGCGAAATACTCTGGGAGGACTCACTCAAGCTTTCGCAGAACTTCAGCCAGAAGCAGATGCATGCGGCCATGAAAAGCTTTGTGCTTGTGCCCTACAAAAAGCAGGTTCTTGCAGGCAGGACAACATTTTCTTTCCATGATGCAGGGCACATAACCGGCTCAGCGATAACAGCACTTGAGTATGAGGGCAAGAAGATAATTTATTCCGGAGACATAAACGGCACGGAAACGCGCATGAACATTGCAACGCAGTTTGAGCAGCAAGGCGATGTCCTGATAATGGAGAGCACCTATGCAAAGCGGGACCACCCGGACAGAAAGGAGCTTGAAAAAAGGCTAAAGGCCGAGATAAAAAAGACCGTTGACGCGGGCGGAAACGCGCTGCTGCCGGCATTTGCGATAGGAAGGACGCAGGAGCTAGGATGCATCCTTCATGACCTTGCGCACGACATTGACATATTCGTTGATGGCATGGGAAAGCTCACTGCCTTGTCGCTTCTTGAGCACCCGGAATATGTGAGGGATTTTGAGGCATTCCAGGCATCCCTTACAAGGATACGGTTTGTAAACTCAAGGCAAGAGCGGGAAAAGGCCCTCATGCGGCCAAGTGTCGTAATCTCAACAGCAGGCATGCTCCAGGGAGGCCCTGCCATGCACTACCTTTTGAACTTAAACCCCGACTCCAAAGTCTTCATGACAGGATACAGCGTTGATGGCACAAATGGCTACAGCCTCCTGAATTCCGGTGAAGTTACGATTGACGAACGGAAGGTGAAGATAGACCTGCCGGTAGAATACCTGGACTTTTCAGCGCATGCAGGCAGAAGCGAGCTGCTCGGCTTTGTCAAAAGAATCAACCCCGGCAAGGTAATCTGCAACCATGGCGACTCGTGCGAGGAGTTTGCAGCCGAGTTGAAGGAGATGGGCTTTGACGCCCTTGCCCCCCAAAACGGCGAGCTGATTAAGATTGAGTAGGAAAAAATTAGCGTATGCGCAGGAGCACGGAATTTAATTCCGAGCATTTGACCTCGTGGCATCACAAAGTCTAACATGATGCCCCAAGCCTTGGGCGATCGAGCAATTCGAAGAATTGCGAGAGATTTGCGCCCCGGGACGCAAACCCAAGGCAGAGCGCAGCGAAGCCTTGGGCGAGAATTGAACTCGCGGCCTCGTCCTTACCAAGGACGCGCTCTACCCCTGAGCTACCAAGGCGAAATTTTGAATCATTGAATCAAACAGTCAATACAAGCCCCAAACAACAAGAAAGTTGCTCTCCAACTAACGCCAACACATGGCTATGATACTACAAGACCATGACAAAACTAGCTGTCTGGAGCAAGAAGAGAATTTACTTTGGCAACTCCTTTAATACTAACGTTTTTTCCCTGTCGGGCCCGACACCTAGTATCGTGATTGGCACTCCAAGAAACCGTTTTATGAACTTGAGATATTTTTGGCAATTTTGGGGGAAAGCATCCAGGGAGTTCTTTTTTGCAACTTCCTGCCAACCCTGCTCGCCTAGGTCTTCCCAGCCCCTGAAATTCTTGTAAATAGGTTGTGCTTTTGCAA
>VGKX01000070.1 GCA_016866895.1 Candidatus Parvarchaeota archaeon | reverse complement strand
GTTCTCGATGCCTACTGAAACCCTTATAAGCGAGTCGCTGATGCCAATTTTCTTCCTCACGGCGACAGGAATTGAGGCGTGGGTCATTGAAGAAGGGTGCTCGATGAGAGATTCGACGCCGCCAAGGCTTTCTGCAAGGTGGAAAAGCTTGAGGCGTGAAAGGAATTTCTTTGCGTTTCTTAGACTTGCGCCAGTTTTTTCATCCCCTGAAATTTCAAAGGAAATCATTCCACCAAAGTCCTTCATTTGCACTCTTGCGAGCCGGTGCTGCGGATGCGACTTTAGGCCAGGATAAATAACCCTTTTTACCTTTTCGTGCGATTCAAGGAATTCGGCAATTTTTTGTGCATTTGCACTGTGCATGTCCATGCGAAGGGCCAAAGTCTTGATGCCACGAAGCACAAGATAGCTGTCAAAGGGGGATAGGATTGCCCCGATGGCATTTTGGGCATGCTTGAGTTTTTCAAACAGCCCGGCTTCTGAAAGGGCAATTGCCCCTCCTATTGAGTCGCTATGACCATTGATGTACTTGGTAGTGCTGTGAACTGCGATATCAGCACCCAGAGCCATTGGCTGCTGCAGATAGGGGCTTGCAAAAGTGTTGTCAACAGCAACAAGCACGCCTTTTTTACTGGCAATCTGCGAAATTCCCCTTATGTCAGCAAGCTTAAGTAGCGGGTTTGTCGGGGTTTCAAGCCAGATTAGCCGTGTTTTTTGGCCGATTGCCTTTTCAACTTCGGCAGGTGAGGTGGAATCCACATAACTGATTTCAACCCCGAAGTTTGCCTTGAAAAAGTTATCAAAAAGCCTTCTTGTCCCCTCGTACAAATCATCTGATGCAACAACGTGGTCGCCGCAGCGAAGCAAACCCATGCCAAGAACTGCCTGTGCGGCAAGCCCGGAGGAGAATGCCAGGCCGTATTTTGCTCCTTCAAGTGCGGCAAGCCGTTTTTCAAGCGCATCCCTTGTCGGATTGCCAGACCTTGAATACTCATAACCTGCAGTGGGCTTATCCGCATCCATTCTGGCAAAAGTTGAGGACAGGTGTATTGGCACTACCACATCGCCACTTGCCCCGTCCCCGAATTTTGGCTCTTCACCGATATGAACGGCCTTTGTTTCAAATTTCATACAAACACCCCGCAAGTTTACATAAAACCGTTTTTTTGCATCCACCCGTCATTAAAAATAGTGCTCAGATAGCTGCGGCCGCTGTCTGGAAGCAAAGCAACTAGGACCTCTTTTTTGTCAAGCTTTTTTGCCAAACTTAGTGCAGCAAATGCCGCAGCCCCAGAGGAGCCTCCAACAAGCAACCCCTCTTCTCTTGCAAGCCTCCTTGCAGTAAGAAACGAGTCCCTGTCGCCGACTGAAATTACCTCATCAACAAGCCCAAGGTCAATTGTCGTTGGCATGAAATCCTCACCAATACCCTCCACTTTGTAGGGGTGCACTGGAGCCTCCGATTTGTAAAAAGTGCCTTTATAGAGCGAGCCGACTGCATCAACCCCGACAATTTTTATTTCTGGGTTTTTCTCCTTTAGATATTTAGCCGTACCAGTTATTGTGCCCCCTGTCCCCATGCCAGCCACAAAATATGTAATTCTTCCTTCTGTTGCTTCCCAAATCTCAGGGCCGGTTGTAGTGTAATGGGCTAGGGGGTTTGCCTGGTTGAAATACTGGTTTGGGGAAAAGGCACCAGGTATGCTTTCAACAAGTTTCTTGGCCACCATCAGGTTGCTTTGGGGGTCATCTGCCGCCACGGCGGTTGGAGTCCGGACAACCCTTGCCCCATAAGCCTTCAAAAGAAGCTCTTTTTCAATGCTCATCTTGTCAGGCATCACAAAAATAGACTTGTAGCCCCTCAAGGATGCAACAAGGGCAAGGCCCGCCCCCGTGTTCCCTGAAGTCGGTTCTACTATCGTCCCCCCTGGCTTGAGAAAACCTCTCTGTTCAGCCTCCTCGACCATGGCAAGCCCGATTCTGTCCTTCACGCTGCCCCCTGGATTAAGATATTCAACCTTGGCAAATATTTCAGGGCTGAGGCCATTTGCAATTTTGTTTAGCCTGACTAGAGGGGTTTTTCCCACTGCTTCAAGTATGTTTCCATAGACTTTTTGCTTTGCCCTAGGCTCGGTTTGCTCTTCCAATTTTTGCGCAACGTAAATCCCTTTCCATTTTTTCACCCCATACTTTTAGACACACGTGACGATATGCGAGTTGATTTACAAGTTCTATAGAATGCCGCCAGTGAAAGACCACTGACTAAGAAAGAAAAAAATCGGCGGCAGTTATATAGCTAAAGCTGGTGTTAGTGCCCCTAAGGGCAACAGGAAAGAAGATTTTGAATTGCTTTAGCTTTTGCCATTGTTATACTTGCACCTGGATTAGTATATAAAACTTACTTAAACAGGCTTGGAAGGAAGTTAGAGACAAACGCCACGCCAACAACTGCCATTATTGCAAGCACAATGTTTTTGTTGTCAATTGCAATTGAGACTATATGGTAGCCATCAAACATGGGAAGAGGCAAAAGATTCACGGTGCCCACAAGAAAGTTCAGGACAAAAAGCAGCGCAAGAACATTGAAAACGAATTTCAGGAATGCAAACTCAGGGGGGAAAACGCTTGCAAGATACTGGCTGTTTTTTAGATAAAGGTAAGACACGCCAACTTCACCGACCTTGTTAGCCTCCGTGTTTATTATCCCTTTTTCAGTGCTAATCACAAGCTTTTGGCTTGGGGCAAATTTTGTTGTTTGCAGCTCCTTTGCGCCTATCCCGTTTATTGAATAGACGTATGTGCCTTCTGGAAGCGCACCCGAGACAACTTTGAGTGCGTCTGGCCTGAACTGCGAAGTGCCGATGACAAAGCCCAGCAGCACAAGAAAAGATAATATTGCAGTGAGAATATTGGCAGTGGAGCCGGCCACCATTACGCGAAGCTGTGCTGACCTTGAGCTTTTCCTAAGCTCATTCTCATCTGGGTCTACAAATGCGCCCACAGGAAGGAATCCGAAGAGAACCAGGCCTGCAGACTTAAGCTTAATTTTTGCGACCCTGGAGAGGACGCCATGTGCAGCCTCATGCACAACCAAAAGCAGTGCAAGGGCGATTATTCCTTCAAATAGTGGAAGGTTTCTGCCTGGCACAAGGAAAAATGCCCCGGATGGGGTGTTTGCAATTTCCCCGGTTCCAAAAACAATTGAACTTGTTAGCTTGGTCAGTATGTGAAGGCCGTATGTTACGATGCTGACAATGGTTGTTAGGGTCAGGCCCCCGACTATAAGCATTGCAAATGAAAGAAGTGCAAAAAATGGGAATATTGATGCTGCAGCTTTTGCCTGCACAGAAACTCCGCCTACATCAAGCCCGCTAATCACTGTTCCGGCAAGCGGGAAGATGTAAGGCGAAATAAATAAGACAGTAAGCAAAAGTGAAATGATTGAAAGCAGGATTATTGTTGGTTTTCTCAGCGGCTTTTTCTTGTCATTATCAATCAAGAAATATGCAAGCAATCCATAGCCAAAAACAAGGCCAAAGTCCGTTAGCATGTTCCAGACTTCTGGGTGTTTTTTTGCAAGCGCATCAATCCTTCCAAGGCCTGCCTTTGTCCTAAGCATAAGAAGGCCCCACTGGCCCTCAATGGCATGGAGCTTTTGCAAAATCAGGCCGCATGCGCAAAGCAGGACTACTGAAAGGACAAAAGTGGCCAGCCCGCCAAGGTTTGCATTGAGGATATAGAAAAGCGCGGCAAAGCCTAGGGCTACGGTTGAAAGTGAGCAGAACAGTTCCTTGTGGCCCATGGGCATATCAATGTCCAATAGCATATTTAAATGAGGCTGTTTTTATGAGGCATGGGAGGATAATAAAGGTTTTTGATAAAGAATATACTTTATGCGAGAAATTAAATGAGATAGGCAGGCACGAGGGTGCCCGAGGTAAATTAAAAAATTAAGCTTGGTGCAGGTTGGCAGGTGTTGTCATGGAATGCGAAATATGCGGCAGGGAAGGCGGAGACATACTTGCGATGGTAGAGGGGGCAAAGCTTTATGTCTGCCATGGATGCAGCAGCGGGGCAAAAATTATCTCAATGCCAAGGCAAGCTGCCCCGGCAAGGCAAAACCAGGCAGGTGGAGGGTTTTTATCAAGCCCTGCCTCAAAAACAGAGCTTGAGGTAGTTGATGATTTTGGCAGCACTATAAGGCGGGCAAGGGAGAGATACGGACTGAGCCTTGCGGTTGTTGCTGAAAGACTCAACGAAAAGGAATCTTTTCTTGACAGGATTGAAAAGGAAACTGCCAGGCCTTCCGAGGGACTTGCAAGAAAACTGGAGCATGAGCTTGGGATTAAATTATTGGAACAGGTAGAAAGCTCAAGCTTTGAATTTGGCGGCAAGTCAGGAAAAGGAATGACGCTTGGGGACGTGCTTGAGATTGAAAAGAAAAAGAAGAGATAGTTAATGTGTTCAGTGGTTGGAAATGAAAACCCAAAGCAAAGTCGATTGTATTGAAATCTGCCCCAAGTGCAAGAATGAATTCAAGGCATGCGAATATGAGAGTTATTCAAGCCCAACGCCATATAGCCCCATTTCAGGTTTTGTAGTGTGCTCAAAGTGCGGCTATCGCGGCATGCCGATTTGCGTAAAAATCCGGGATTTGAAAAAAATTAGGGAGATATCAGGAAATGCAAATAAAAAATTGCGGTGAATGGGGGAATTGAGCCTGATGGGCGTTTCCATTTCAGAACTTGTTGCCTCAAGCCCCACGGGCTTCAAGCAGCTTGCAGGAAAAAAAATTGCGATTGACGCATATAACACGCTTTACCAATTTTTAACTTCAATAAGGCAGGCAGATGGCACACCACTCATGGATTCGAAGGGGAACCCTACGGGGCACCTAAGCGGGACTTTTTACAGGAATTCAAAGCTTCTGGAGGCTGGAATAAGGCCCATCTATGTTTTTGATGGCATTCCCCCCGACATGAAAAAATCAACGCTGGATGCAAGAAAGGAGATGAAGCTTGAGGCTGAGGAAAAGTTCAGGCTTGCCCGCGAGCAGGGCAGGGAGGAAGATGCAAGAAAATATGCCGCGCGCACAACAAGGCTGACAAAAGCCATGATTGAAGAAGTCAAGGAGCTGCTAGGCTGCATGGGGATTCCTTGCATTCAGGCGCCAAGTGAAGGTGAGGCGCAGGCTTCCGCACTTGTTGCCAATGGGCTGGCCTATGCTGTTGGCTCGCAGGATTTTGACTCGCTTCTTTTTGGCGCCCCTCTGTTGCTTCGGAATTTGTCTGTGTCCGGGAAAAGAAAGGTTCCTGGAAAATTCGAGTTTGTGGAAGTGGGGCCAGAGCTTGTGTCTTTGAGCCAGACACTTGAAAAAAATGGAATTGAAAGAAGGCAGCTAATCTGGCTTGGGATACTTATAGGAAATGACTTTGGCTCTGGGATTAAGGGGATAGGGCCAAAAAAGGCGCTCAAGATTGTAAAGGAGTGCAAGGCTCTTGAAGATGTTGTGCAGTATGCAAAAACTGAATTGAAATACGACTTTCCAGAAAATGTTTTTGAGATTGAGAGGTTTTTCCTTGAGCCCCCAGTTCTCAAAGGCAGTGACGTTGAGCTGGCCTTAGAGTTTAAGGCACCTGACAGGCAAGAGCTTGAAAAATTCTTGTGCGACAAGCACGACTTTTCGCACGAGCGGGTGGAAAGGGCAGCTGAAGCACTTGTGAAAAAATTCAACGACAAGACGGAGCAGACAGGGCTTGGGCAGTGGTTCTAAAGCAATAAGAATTTGAAAGTGTGTAAAGGACATCTTAGTTTTTTATATTTTGACTACCACCCATAAATCCGTTTTATGGCAGCCTCTAATAGGACGCGGATTACCTCGGCCTCGTCATCCGAGACAGGAACGTTTATGGAATCAAGCGCCCCCTGCGTGCTTTGCTGCGAGGCGCGCAGGTTGAAGCC
>VGKX01000069.1 GCA_016866895.1 Candidatus Parvarchaeota archaeon | reverse complement strand
CAAAAATCAGGAAAAGGGACTCGAGGGTTTTCCAAGACGGCCTTTACTTAGTGGAGTAGATATTATGGTTTCAAAAAGGAAGCACCCGACATTCAGGCGCACAAACTACGGCAGGAGCAGAAGGTCGCGCATTAAGGACAATTGGAGAAGGCCGCGGGGCATAGACAACAAGCAGCGTGAAAAGTACGCATATATGGGAAAGCTGCCCTCAATCGGCTATGGAAACCCGGCTGCCTTGAAAAACCTCCACCCATCCGGGATGAAAGAGGCGCGTGTATTCAATGCAGGCCAGCTTGCCGGGCTAAAGGACGTGGTTGTAAGGATTGCCGGGGGAGTTGGGGCAAAAAAGGCCGCTTTAATATTCCAGGAAGCAAAAAAGGCTGGGCTGAGAATATTGAACTACAAGGCGCCTGTGCCAAGGCCAAAAAAGGATGAGAAAAAGGCCCCCGAGGCAAAAAAGGAGATTAAAGGCGAGGCAAAGCAGCCGGTGCCATTGGCAAGATGAGACAAAAGCAAAAAGAAAGCAGGATTTTGGTGAATGATTCACAGTGAAAGCGCGGGATGATATTGATGGGAATGGAGACTGTAAAGCGCATGGCTTGCGACATACTTGGAGTTGGAATTTCAAAGATAAGGATACCTCCCGAGTCGGCAAAGAAAGTCGCAGAGGCGCTGACGCGCGACGACGTCAAGGGGCTGATTGAGCAGGGGGCCATTGGCTACATCGTTCCACGGGGCGTCAGCAGGGCAAAGGCAAGGAAAAAGCAGGCGCAAAAAAGGTCCGGTAGAAGAAGCGGCAAGGGAAGCCGCAAGGGCACAAAATATTCCAAAGTCTCAAAAAAGGAATCCTGGGTGGCGCAAGTCAGGGCCCAGCGGGGGCTTTTAAGAAGGCTGTCTGAAAAAGGCGAGGTTGCCCAGGAGGCATACAGGAAAGTTTACCTGATGATAAAGGGCAACGCATTCAAAAGCAAGGGAAACCTGCTCAATTACCTAAAGGAAAACGGCATGCTGAAAAAACAGGTGTAAAAAATGGCAAAGGCAACAGGACCAAATTACAACGTCCCTTTCAAAAGGAGAAGGAAGGGCATGACAAATTATGCAAAGAGGCTTGCACTAGTCAAATCAAGGCTGCCTCGCATGGTTGTAAGAAAGACAAACAGCGGAGTGCTTGTCCAGTTTGTGGGTTTTGAGACAAACGGCGACAAGGTTCTTGCAAACTGCCATTCAAGCTCGCTTGAAAAGTTTGGCTGGAAGCCGCACTGCAACTGCCCTACAGGCTACCTAAGCGGGCTTGCCTGCGCCAGGCTTGCGGCAAAAAAAGGCGTAACCGGTTTTGTGCTTGACATTGGAATGCAGACTCCGACAAAAGGCTCGGTAGTTTTCAGCGCGCTTCAAGGCGCAATTGACGCAGGGCTCAAGACAAAGTTTGATTCCGGCATTGTCGACATGGCAAGAATAAGCGGGCAGCATGTTGCAGCGCATGCAAAGGCGCTTAAACAAAAGGGCAACTACGACAAGGTTTATTCCGGATACGCAAAGGCCGGCATAGACGCGGAAAAGCTTCCCGAGCTATTCCAGGCTGCAAAAAGCAAGATAATGTCTTCCTGAAAATATAGGGTGGTTTGTTGAACAGATTCGATAGAAAGCCAAGAATGACTGTTGAAGAGCAGGCAGAGTGGTTCCCAAAGACTCTTGTTGGCAAGAAAGTCAAGAACAAGGAGATACTTGCCATTGAGGAGATATTTGAGACTGGAAAGCCCATACTTGAGTACCAGATTGTTGACACGCTTTTGCCCGGCCTTGAAAGCGAAACTTTGGAGGTTGGAATGACGCAGAGGATGACTGACTGCGGCAGGAAAAGCCAATACAGGGCAATTGTGCTTGTAGGCGACAAGGCGGGCCATGTCGGCATTGGAAGCGGAAAATCCGAAGAGGTCAAGCCTGCAATTGAGTCTGCCATTAAAAATGCGAAGCTGAACATAATGACTGTTCCCATGGGCTGCGGCTCCTGGGAGTGCGGCTGCAAGTCGCCCCACTCGCTTCCGATAAAGCTTGTTGGCAAAAACGGCTCTGTCGAAGTGACGCTCAAGCCTGCGCCAAAAGGCCTTGGCGTGGCTGCAAACAAGATTGTGAAAAAGGTGCTTACGATTGCCGGAGTCAGGGATGTCTGGTCATTTTCAAGGGGCAAAACTGCGAACATATACAACTCAAGCATGGCAGTCATTGATGCGCTTTCAAAACTTTCAAGCATGAAATACAGGGGCGACTGGAAGCAAAACGCTTCTTAGACGCGGGACACTGGCAATAAAGACAAAGGCAAAAGAGGTAAATGGAAATGGCAATGATTGGCATTATAAGGCTGCGGGGCATGTGGAGTAAAGCGCCAAAAGTGCGCCAGACCTTCGAGCACCTGAAGCTTCAAAGGCTCAACTGCTGCTCGGTATACTCAGATACGCCAAGCCTTCAAGGCATGCTAAGGCAGGTCAAAGACTATGCGACCTGGGGGGAAATTGACGCCAAGTCAATAGAAGCCCTGGTTTCAAGGCGCGCAATGATTGGCAACAGGAAGTTTTCGCAGGCGGGAAAAGAAGGCAAACTGGATGCTGCAAAAGTGGCGGCTGAAGTTTATGGCGGGAAAAAAAGGCTTGCAGATTTTGGCATAACGCCTTATTTCAGGCTCACGCCGCCAACAGGGGGGCACGGAAGAATTAAGCTTGCGTTTCCGGCAGGGGCCCTTGGCCCAAGGCCAGCTGCAGACTTTGCAGCGCTTTTGAAGAGCATGATATAGTATTTGGAGCAGTGGAATGAATTCAACAAAAATGTGCAGGCTTGAATGACACGATTATTTCAGGTGAAAATATGAGCAGACGCCACAAGAAAGCATCAAGGAAGTACTTGGGCACCAGAAACCACGGCAAGGGAAACGCCAAAAACAAGAGAGGCAAGGGAGGGAAAGGCGGCTGGGGCAGGGCTGGCATGCACAAGCACCGCTGGTCTTATATCACAAGATACGAGCCTGACTTTTTTGGAGTGCAGGGCTTTTCCAGGCCAGGCGCAGCAAGGCTCAAGGAGATAAACCTGTTTGAGATTAACAGGCTTGCAATGCAAAACAAGCTTGAAAAGGCAGATGGGAAGCTCAATTTCAAATTTGATGGAAAGGTGCTTGGGCAGGGGGCACTTGCATTCCCGGTTGTTGTCAGCGCTTTGCAGGCTTCTGCATCGGCAGTTGAGAAAATAAAGGCTGCAGGCGGGGAGTTTAAGCAAACCGGACAAGTGCAGAAGGCTTAAGCCTGCAAAGGTATAAAAGCAAGCCCGCGCAAGAAATGCAAAAAGCGGCAAATAGCAAACTGAAAAGTGCCCGGCATATTTCAAAAAGGCTTGCAGGTATGCCAAGCATAAAGTGTTTGTGGCGCTAAAAGAGGGTGTGCAATATGGGCTCAAGCTTGGATTTCCTAAAACCAATATTGCGTCTTTTGCCAGAAGTCAAGGCACCTACAACCCAGCCAAACATTTCACAGAGAATAATGTGGACAGTCATTGCACTTATCGCGTTTTTTGTAATGTACAATGTCATTGCAGTTGGCGTTGAAAGACCAAAAGGGCAGCTTGACTTTCTTGAGGTCGTCACTGCATCAAGATTGGGCTCTCTTCTTACAACAGGCATTGGCCCCATTGTCCTTGCCTCGATTTTCCTGCAGCTTTTCGTAGGCGCGAAAATAATCAAGCTAGACATGCAGGACCTTGAGCAGCGCTCCACTTTCCACGGGACGCAAAAGCTTCTTGCAATAATCCTGAGTGTTTTTGAGGCCGCAGTGTTTGTGATATCATCAAGGGTGACTCTGTCCCCAATATTCCCCTCGCTTGGGGAAGGCCTTATTGCAACCACCGTGAATGGAATTGCGGTAAGCTCTGTGCACGCGCCCTACACAGCGGCACTTGTGATTTTCCAGATTGCTTTTGCATCAATAATATTGATGTTTTTGGACGAGGTTGTATCCAAGTACGGACTTGGAAGCGGCATATCTCTTTTCATTGCCGCAGGAGTATCACTAGCAGTAGTCGGCGGCACTATTGACCTTTTTGTAGGGCAAAATGGAATAATGGCCATACTTTCACAAGGGGGAGCAGACGCGCTTCCAAATGCCCTGCTGCACTTAATGCCCCTGTTTTTCACCATTGCCGTCTTTGCAATTGTCGTTTATGCGGAGGGAATAAAAGTGGAGGTTCCGCTTGCCTTTGAGCACGCCCGCGGCCTGGGCGGCAGGTACCCGATAAAGTTCCTGTATGTTTCCAACATACCAGTCATTCTCGCCTCAGCGCTCATGCTCAACTTCCAGTTTTTTGCAGTGTGGCTGAATGGAAAGTCGCTGATGCTTTTTGGCCAGGACATTGTAAAGTACATTGCGGTTGTAGCCCCGGGAAACCAGATTGTTGACGGCTTGCTTTACCTGATTTCACCAATATACAGGCAGTCGGGCGGAGACTTCATGGCACACATGTCGCAGGTGTTCCTTTACCCAAGCCCCGTTTTTGGCATTCCTGGTTTTGTCCACGTCCTTGTCTATCTTGTGTTCCTTGTCTGCCTTTGCATGGTGTTTGGCTGGTTTTGGGTTGAGACAAGCGGCATGGGGCCCCGCGAGGTGGCGCAGAAGCTGCAAAATTCCGGCCTGCAGATACAGGGTTTCAGGCGCGACCCGCGCATTGTCGAAAAAGTGCTTGAAAAGTACATACCTGCAATTACCCTTCTTGGCTCTGCCTTTGTCGGCATTCTTTCCGGCATTGCGGACATAACAGGAGCGCTAGGCACGGGAACTGGGATACTGCTCACAGTGGGCATTTTCTACAAGCTTTATGAGGACCTTGAGAAAAAGCAGGCGTTTGACCTTTACCCAAACCTGACAAAACTCATTGGGGAGTAGACAGGGATACTAAGGTGAAATGAAATGATTATCGTGCTTGGGCTGCCAGGGGTTGGAAAATCAACAGTGCTTGAGGGGATTGCCCAGGCTGCAGGCTACAAGTCAGTCAACTACGGCACAATGATGCTTGAGATTGCAAAGCGGGATTTTGGCGTGGAGCACAGAGATAAGATTAGGGCCCTTGATGCGCAGGCCCAGGCAAAAATCCAGGCTGCTGTTGCCAAGGAGCTTGAGGGCATGAAAGGAAAAATAATTCTTGACACGCACTGCTCCATACAGACGCAGGGAGGTTACCTTCCCGGGCTTCCGTTTTCCCTTCTAGGAAAGCTCAGGGTGGAAAGACTTGTTTATGTAACTGCGCCAGCCGACCAGATAGCAAAGCGGCGCGAAAAAGACGCTGCATCCACAGGCAGGGTTCGGCCCGTAGAAAAAAGCGAGATTGAAGAGCACGAGGCAATGAACAAGGCATACCTTGCCGCTTATTCTGCTTTTTTGGGCGTCCCCGCACTTGTCATAGAAAATCTTGACGGGGGGCTTGAGGCTGCAAGAAAAAAACTTGCCGGCGTCCTTTGAATTAGAATGCTTTTAGGATGGAGTTGTTTTGAGATGTTATTTGACCCCTCGGTTTTTTACGTTGTGATTGCGGCCGTCGCGCTTGTCTATTCGGTCATAAGTTATATCCTCCAGCGAAAGATTGGGAACTACAAGCGCATCAAGGAGATACAGCAGCACTCAAAAGACCTTTCAGAGCAGATGAAGCAGGCAAACGCCTCGAAGGATGAAGCGAGGATGAAGGAAGTGCTTCAAAAACAATCTGCAATGATGCCAATGCTCAGCGAAATGATGATGCTCCAGCTCAAGCCCCTTGCATTCATTCTCATCATATTCCTTGCATTTGTCTTTGTTCTAGACTCGATTGACCCAAACAGGCAGCTGCACACGAAAATCCAGATGTTTGATGACGGGCTTGAGGCACACTGCGACAGCAAGGCCTCGGACGGCGCGTATTCGGCGTGCTACAGGCTTTCCGGAGAAAACTATGCAATGTGGCTCTATACCGTCGATATA
>VGKX01000068.1 GCA_016866895.1 Candidatus Parvarchaeota archaeon | reverse complement strand
CGCGACGAGGCGCACAGGTTTGGGGTTTCATACCATCGCAAACTTCGCGGCAGAAAATTGCTTGAAAAAGCCTAAGTCAGTTTTGCGGCAAAAATGAGGCTTGAAGGCCTTGTGAGGGAGTTTAGAAAGTCCCTTGTCGCTGTTTTTCCTCCTCCAGTTCTGGGCAAAGCGGCACAGGCTGCAGGGGAGGTTACTGTTGACTTTACGTATTTCCCATTCGTTAGCTTTATATACAACTTTAAGGCAATATAACTGATAATCATGGCGGCAAACAGGGCATTTTTTCACAGTCAAAAGGACCAAATTCCCCAGGACACTTCTTCTAAAAAAACAGGCAAACATGGCATGGGCAGGAGGAAAGCGTTGACACTTATCGCCTTAACCGGCCTAAGCGTTGCCTTCAAACCTGTTGTTTTTGACTTGTTTTCAAAGATATTTGACACAAAAACAGTGGGAAGCTCTCTTTTTGCAAAAGTAAAGGGGGGAAAGCAGGTTCCGACAGTTGCCAAGGAAGTGGCGGAGAGTTGGTTTACGCATAAGAATTTGGTTGCAGGGGATCTAACTTGCGAATCGTGGGTTTCTGATGGTCGCGGCATGTCAGCCAATCCAAATATCACTACTGTCCAATTCATGATTCCGAAAGCCCCACTTCCAGCTGCATATGATGTAACTGAGTATATAAGAAAAATTGGAATAACCAGGTTCTCAAAGGAAGTCAAGTCAGTCTATGTTGGCACCAAAGAGGTCAATGGCCAAATGAAGCATATCTTCTGTGCCATTGACCCCAAGGCATGGGGAATAATGGTTGTTGCAGACCCCGTTTCTGATTTGATGAACAACAAAATAGACTTCTTTACAATGTCCAACACGTCCAGCACAAGGATTGGCAATGACTACAAGGTAATGGTTATTGACTGGTTAGGCGAAAAGGTAGGCGGGGTTGTTGTATATTCCAATGGCCAGTTATACTATTCATTTTTGAAGGACGGAGTGGAATTCGGTGCGGCTTTAGACTTGGCATCCACATACTCATCATTCTGGAATAACTTGCAAAACCCCCAAATAGGTCTTGTTCAGCTGCCTTCGGATGGCAACTATTATGCTGCACTAAGGGGACAAAACGGTTCAACTATATACCTTGTCAACATAAGCGGCGGGTCTTCAAAAATTAGAGAAATTCAGCAGGCAGATATTAGCAAGTATCCTAATCCGTTTAACTAGGTTTTATTATGGTCTTTTTGTTCCAGACTGGACAGTCTATGGTTGGTGAAACGGAGTTTGGGAACCAAGAAAGAAATCGCGCAGCCAACCAAGCCGCCATAAATCAAGTCCAAAAAACTTTCCAAAACATAGCCGCTTCTTTTTCCAGCAATGGTCTTATTGCTCCAGAACAGAAAAAAAACCTTGATAATGAGCTTACAAAAACAACTCACACAAACCGTTTAGATTGCATTACAAAATCTGTTTCTCTTATCAGCAAGTATTCCACCCCGGCGACTATTTCAGATGCACAAAAAACAGACCAGGCAATCTCATCTGGACAGTTAAAATTCTCGTGTTTACAATTGTTTATCCTAGAAAAGAATGCTCTCGAATATGTAAAAGGCGAAATAGACATGAAGACAAAGGAGGGGAGAGATGAAGAAGTATTTGCGGCAAAAAGCGTTGAGGAATTGCAGAATCTTGCAAAGCACTGGAGCTACAACATTCAAAACCTGCTTGCAAAGGCCGATGATTTTGTCTCCAAAGTCAGGCAGGCGGTTGTAAAGCTTATCATGATGAACCAGAGGGCAATGGTGTCCCTGAAGAGTTTTATGGATAGCCAATCATTCAAAAATAATATGGCAATCAAAAAATTATCCATGTTAATTGCCGAAGCAACTGTTGCAGGCAGAAGCAAGGAAAAGGAATCCGGCGCCCTTCTTTCCAAGGAGGAAAAAGCCAAAAAGAACTTGAAAGAGCAGGAAGCGGCAAAGCAAAAGCTGGAGTCGCTAGTCTCTGATTTTAGGGAGTCTCTTTCCTCGGTCGTGCCCCCAAGTGAGTTGAAACAGGCTTCGCAGATGGCGGGGGAGGTCACAGTTGACCTATCGTCCAGGCTTTCGGCACTCAAATCAGCCCAGGACAAAAAAGACGTGCAGGCTGCACTTGAGCAGGCACTCAAGCCCGATTTGAAGATGGTCGAGCTGCAGGCACTGCCATCAATGAACGAGACGATAATGAAAAAATGAAAATGGTCGAGTTTCAAGCTGCCTTCAAGTCCTTCCCTCGATGAATGAGCAGATAATGAAGAAGTGAAGCTGGTCAGGCTTCAGGTCACGTCTTCCTTCAACTGCTTCAAGCCCTACAAGCCATAATCAAGTTTTTGACTCAAAATCGTTTTTAGGCGCAAAAACACACATTTTCATATCTTTACATAAATAACCATATATTTATAAACCTTGGATGAGAACTTTCCTTATGTCACTTTCAAGCTATTTGCTGCCTAAAAGAGATGCTGGGGATGCCAAGTCCGGTAAAACTAAGATGACTTCAGCGCAAGCGGAAGCATTCCAAAAAAGCAGGAGAAATTTTCTTTGGAAGCTTGGCATAGGTGCCGCAGTTGGGGGCGCAGCTATTGCCTTTGGCGTGCCTGCACTCCTCAAAGAATCATTTTCAGACCATATCGAAAATATTAAGGCATATCTCTCCTCAAATTCGCTTGACTTCAAGCAGCAGATTCTATTGGATGACCCGGTCCTTTCAAGGCTTCTTGAGAATGCGGCCCAGTCGCTTGCACAAAAGTGCGATATTAGTGACACTGGGCAAGTAAGGTATTTTTTGAGAAATTCGCTGGCTTGCTCAAAGGCCTACCCTGACCTTGCGTCACTTCCAGACGCTTATTTCCAAATTTCCTCAAATGCCGCCGAAGTTGAGCGGCAGCTTGGGAAGGCCGGCTTTACAATGCTTGGCATTGAAGATGCAAGGTTGCAAATTACCAAAAACAGGCTTTCTGATGACATTTCACAATCGCTTTCAAAAGACGTGATTTACTTTAATGACTACCATTACAGCCCTCAAATCCCACTTGAAATAGAGGCTCTTTTGCCGCAACTCAAGCAAGCCGGGTTTAGCATTATTGCAACAGAATTTCCAATGGAATCCAATCCAATTGACTTTTGCAAATCCATACTAGAGCAGTTAAAGTACGCTCTTTCGATTTTTGAGGAAAACAAATCCAATGGCACGCTATCACCTGTCCAGTCTGCGTTTTATGACCAGATGGTGCTTGCATCAAAAATCAACATTGCAAAGTTTGAAAACGAGCTTAAGCTTTACAACACGGCCCTAAGTATGGGTTTTTCCATCGCCTCCGTAGATGCAAGCATGAACACCTATTCCCAGCAGGACCTTGATGACACCAGAAGGCGGGATATAATTATGGGCGCAAACATTGCAAAACTGGTTGAATCAGATGGTGCAAAGGCAGTTGTATTTGTTGGTGGCATGCATCTGAGAAAAGGGTCGGGCATCCCTGCTGTAGTTGAGTACGCAACAGGAAAAACAGGCCACGTTTATTTTCTTAGCAACGAGTTTGAGTTCGGGCAAAGGAGGTTTGTTGAGATGCCCCAAACCATTTACCTTGCTGCAATTAAGCAACTTGGCATTGAGCGTGAAAAGTTCATTGTTGACATGAGGGATTCCCCTGTTGCATTTGACTTCCTATACCACCTTCCGCAAACTGTCAAGGAGTTTGCTGAAATAGATGTGGTTGTTGGCCAAATGAAGGCTCTTGAAGAGGGAAGGTCAACTGCCTTTGAGTTCAGGTTTTGGGACGACTATCTGAAACCGGCAAGCCTCGGTTGAATGCTGTTTTTGGCATGGATTGACAAGCATCCTTCCAGCCTAGTACAGGTCAGCTCCCTAAGCGCGCCAATATCTTCAATACCCGTTGCCTCTAATCTGCATTTTGCCTAATACGCTAACTTTTTATCCCGCTTGCCTCGATGATCTTATCGTAGTTTTTCACTCCGAATTCGACTGCAGCTGCAAATGGAATGCCGCCAAGTATCTTCGGATTTTTTCTAATCGAGCTGAAATTAGGCACCGATAGGGTTATTTCCCCTTTTTCACCGCTGCTTGCCGAACCCCATGCTGCGCTTATCTCAATTTTTGACAAATCCTCCTGTGTTATATATTTCTCCTGCTGCCCGAACATCTCCATCAGGGAAACCAACTGTATTGTCTTTTTGAATTCACCGTCTTGTGGGGTGTTGTCTTTAGCTATTATTCTAAGTAATGTTGGCACACTAACTTCCCTATGGCGCAGCTGTCTAATGCCTTGCCTGTCAAGAACTACAACCAAGTCATACTTGTCAGTCCCAAAATTGAATGCAAGGTACTTAAGACATACGATTGGCTCACCGCCTTCAACCCTGACTGAAAACTTTGCCTTGGCGCTTTTTTTCATTATCTTTGCTAGCCTGCCGCCGATAAGTTTAATCCAGCTGCCCTCCTTGGTAGATATGCCCCCCCTCAATCCAACTTCCTTGTACTTTTCTGGCATAAGTGCCTCTGCCAAGTTCCCCTTGTCAAGCTCATCTGGGCCAAATCTGAATCCAGATGGCACATTTGTTATTTCATTTCTTTCTTTGCAATAGCTCCTTGTAGCCCTCAGTATCTTTTTGATATATTTTCCGTATTGCCCGCCTATCATTTCATTTAGCCAGTCTAGCATCAGGGCTACTGCCTCATCAATGTTTTTGCAATTTGTCAAACGGCGTTCTCTTTCCCTGTCATCAAGCAACCCCATCAATTCCTTCATCCCGCCTGAACCAATTTCAAGCCTTATCCTAAGCCACTCCCCCTCGAATTGCCTCCTATATTTTTGCAATTTCCTTTCCAAATCGCCTTCATATTGTTCTACATCTTCATAGCCTGGAATGGCTGCAACAAGTTTTCCAGATGGGTCGACATATTTGCCGTTGACCGAGGTGATTATCGGATTCATCCTGCCAAAACTGCGCATCAGCTCAGTCTTGCCAGCTTTGCTAATAACGTTTACTATCTTCTGAAGCCCGACATTGGCGGCCACCCTCTCTGCTAATGAATTCATGATTCCACCTGGCCTTAGTCTAACTTCCCCTGTCCTCCACATTCCGACTTGATATTTCTATTTTCATTTTGTGTTTTTTCATGACTTTATTCAGTATGCTAATCTTAATAATCTCTGTTAATATTGGCAAATCCAAACGCTTTTGAAGAACAGGACTAATGCTCAAAAGTGCTGTAAGTTGGTTCGTCAGGACTTGAGCTTTATGAAGAACCAACCTAGGCTGCTTGAAAAAAAGTTATTGGGCTTAATCGTTGACTTGTCAAGTGGTTTTCCGCTAAGGACTTCAGGCGCACTTGAGGCAGCCTCACCCCGCCTTACCACTATAATGCTCCCCGCTTTCCTTCTGCTCCCTGTCCAAGGCGCTATCAGGCTTGTTTATCCTTGGCCTTCCAGAATCCTTGTCCCGCCTCATGGTTATTCCAAGCATCTTCAAAAAGCCGTTTAGCCCGTCCTTTTTCCCTTTTGGGCAGCCAGCCCTGCCGGTTTGCCCTCCGGTGCCTTCAAACACCATCAGCCTTGTTGCAACAGCATCCACAAGTGCAATGTCATGGTCAACAACAAAGGCAGCTTTTTCGCCGCTTTCAATGATGCTGTGGAGCAGGTGGGAAAAGTGCAGCCTCTGCTCAATGTCAAGATAGGCGGACGGCTCGTCAAAAAGGTACAAATCGGCCTCCTGCGACAGGGCAAGGGTTATTGCAACGCGCTGAAGCTCGCCCCCTGAAAGCTGGTCAAGCCTCTTTTCCTGCAGGCCTGAAAGCTCAAGCCTCCTTCTGGCCTCCTCAAAAACTGCAGAATTGAGCTTGTGCCTTGAAAAAAGCTCTCCAACCTTCTCCTCGCCTTCGTAGCTTATGTACTGGGGCTTGTATGAAACCTTAAGCGCACCGTCAGTGCCACCCGAATCAGGCTTTACAACGCCTGCAAGCATCTTTACAAAAAGCGATTTTCCAGTTGCATTGCGCCCAACTACACCGACTATCTCGCCTTCCCTGATGCTTCCAGCCTCGCACTCAAAGCTGAATTTCGGATATCTTTTTTTCA
>VGKX01000067.1 GCA_016866895.1 Candidatus Parvarchaeota archaeon | reverse complement strand
AAAACCTGCGGCTTGAAGGAATTGCCCGAATCCGAATTTTCATCTATTTTCTCCACAAAAGAAGACGTTAGAAACGCAATGAAACCAAAGGGTTTATGTGTACTGTGCAATGTTGACTTTCTGCTCATGACCGTTATCGGGTTCGCAGTGCCATCCTTGCACAGCAACATTAATTGGGCAATGCCTGATTTATATCTCTTGCTCCTCGCGGCACTCGCCGCAAACAAGGCGGCCTTCCATGCGCATCAGGTCCTCGGAGTGCATGCCACAATTGCCGCAAACTCCTGTGAACGTTTCATTTTTTGAAAAGCGCAGCTTTGCCTGCTCCACAAGTATCTCGGTCAGGGCCGGGTAGACCCTCACCAGGTCGCCTTCGGAGATTATGCCGACCAGCCTCTGCTTCTTGTCAATCACAGGCAGCCTCTTTATCTTGTTTGACCTCAGCGCCTTTGCGGCGGCAGCAAGGTTTGCGGATGCCTCAATGACTCGAAGGGGTGTTGACATTATCTCATGCAGCGTTGTTTTGGCGGGGCTTTTGCCCTCTGCCATAACCTTGTAGATCATGTCGCGCTCTGTGACAATGCCTTCCGCCTTGCCCTTCCGGGTCACAATCACGCAACCCACCTTGGTTTTCCGAAGCAACTTGGACGCATCGTCAGCATTCTTGTCTTGCGGAAGCGTGATGACTCCTACCGTCATCACATCTCCCACCCTAACGTCATCTTTCATGCGCTTATTGGGAAGTCAGAGTTTTTAAAGCATGGTTGTGCGTCCAAGTCATATTCGTCAATTGTCCAATATTTGACACCTGCGACAACACAAAACACGGCTATAATAGGCACTTCTAAAATCGGTCTGCCGCAAACCAGGCGAACAAACAATCCTAAAACAAGCAAACATTCGCAGTCAAAACCAGCTAACTTATACAAAAAACAATCGTGACACCGGTTTAAATGCTTTCCTGGGTTAATCAACAACATGCGATTAGCCATAACGAAAAACAGCATCGTACTTAGTGAATTCTCATTGGTTAGCGCAGTGTCCTTTTCAATCATTGTCAAGGAGTAAATGAGTCCAAAGGGTTTGGCAAGCGTCTTTGGGCTTTTAGAAATCTTTTAGCGCAAGCGCTATCGTTTTTTGGTATGGAATTTCCGCAACTGTTGCGGTTGCCTGCGTTATTTGCTGTTGATTAAAAAAACTTAGGTGAGGTGTTATAAATGAAAACATTAATGATGACAACTACGGAAAAAACAGGAACTAGAAAAGCAAACACAACTAGATTAAGTTTAAAGGGAGCCATGGGCAAAGTCAATCTCTTTTTGGAATGGCTTGACGGGAAGCGTGCTGGAAAAAATGGATCTGATAACCACGGGACCAGTCGTGCAAACCAAGTTTTCCCAAGCTTTCAAATGCCCGAGGAATTCATACATGCAAATCCAAGTAGTTTTGAGGAGATGAAAGAAAACAATCGCCATACAAAAAATCAAAACTCACACGGAAACGGGTGCATGGCAAATCGTGTATTGGAAGAGTACGCACCGCTGCTTGAGCTGACAAGTGAAGGCATGACATACTTGCATGAGCAAAGATTGCTTGAAAGAGAAGGCTGAAACCCTGCCATTGCATGAACCTGGCAAGTCGAAACCCTAGACATTTTTATACTGGCTTGCTAAACCAATGTCCTAGGTATACTTTATGTCATTTGGCGCATCAAAAAAGGGAAGCAGGGCAGAGCGTGAGCTAATCCACGCGTTTTCGCAGGCAGGCTTTTCGGTAATTAGGGCCGCAGGAAGCGGCGCAAACTCGCTTTCCCCTGATTTGCTTGCATTCAAGGGCCCCAGGCAATATGCATTTGAGTCAAAGGCAAGGGAAGGCACATCGCTTTCAGTTTCAAAGGAACAGTACCTAGGCCTGAAAATCTGGGAGGAGAATACTGGAATAACCACTTTTGTGGCATGGCGCAAGAATAGGGAAGGCTGGCGTTTTATCCGCCTTAACCTGTTTGAGGAGAACATGGCAAGCTACTCTGCATCAAGGGAAAGGGCAAACCTTGCCAACATAACCCTTGATGATTTGATAAAATAAGCAGCCTTTGGATTTTGCGTTTCGAAGTGCTGCTCAAACAATATGCCTGCCGGTACTTGCGTTTGGCAACCTTTCTCCTTTTCTATTTTGCCTCCCGTCCCCTTTCTGTCTCCTGTTCCATATGCTCTTTATCTCGTTAGTTTAAGGCAAGGTTTATATAAGCAACCAGGCTTAATTCTTCCATGAGGTTGCATCGGTTTTGCTTGCTTTTCCTTACTTTAGTTCTTGTCTATTTTATCCCCTCAATCTTTGCTGCCGGCGAAACAGACTGCACTTGCACTTGCACCAGCTCTTCAACATGCACAACTGCGCTAAATTGCTTTTTAAGCGGCGGCTCCCCGCAAAGGTGCACAACTGTTTTGCTTACCCAAAGCGTTTCCGTTGCTTCCGGGAATTTTATAAGCAACCCAGTAAATTGGACTAACAAGACATTCAACTGCCAGGGATACACAATCACGGGGCCTGGGGCTACCGGGTACGGATTTTACACAAGCGGCAAGATAAACAACACCATAATCAATTGCAATATCAAAAGCTTTAGCATAGGCATATACATTGACGGAACTTCAACCAGAACAAATGTCACGAATGTCAATCTGACTTCAAATGTCAATGGGATGTACTTTTCTTCAACAAGCGGAGTAAACGTGACCAATGCCAGGATTTCAGCAAGCACAACCACCGGCATTGAATTCCTTACTGTCACTGGCGTTGACATAAGTAATAGCACAATCAATGGCACCGGTTCATCGGGCTGGGGACTTTATACATCCATCGCAGCCGGAGCAGTAAAGCTTGTCAATAACATAATCAACAATACAAATAATGCAAACCTCCCGACGTCCACTCTCACCCTCAACACAACCAAATCAACTGGGCCAAACATTTACGGCACGCCTTTTTTGGGCGGGAACTACTGGGGAACGCCTTCCGGTACCGGCTACTCTGATACCTGCACTGATTTGGACAAGGACGGCCTTTGCAACAGCGGCCTTGCAATAAATGACTCTGGCACTGATTCCCTCCCACTCTCCAAATACTACTGCTATTGCAACAACAGCGCAAACAGCTGCCTCAACTCGCTCAACAACCCGATTTGCACCCTGACTTATCTGACTCGGTCAGGCAACACGACAACCGCGGCATTCGTCAACTCGCCTACAAACTTTTCAAATGCTATCTTTGACTGCCAGGGCTACTCAATTTTTGCCAACGGCACAGGCACTTATGGAATCCTGCTTAACAATGCCTCTGGAAGCCAGAATTCAACAATACGGAATTGCCAGTTCTACAACTTTACAAACGCCGGAATACTCATTGCAAACTTTTCGCAAAACATTACAATCGTAAATGTCACAATCAACGGCTCCTCAAGCGGCATATTCCTGTATAACACAACAAACAATGTAGTTGTAAACAGCACCATACAGCGCAGCAATATAACCGGAATTAATATTACCGGCTCAAGCAACAACCGGTTTTTCAACAACATCTACAATAACACCAACCTTCCGCTCTTTGCAAACATCTCATTTTCAAACAACACCACGAATACTGGCCCAAATAGCGGCAGTACTTTTAGGAACGGCTCGCCATTTGGCATTGTCAACTGGTCAAATCCTGGAAACGCAGCTGCGTCTGACACAAGCCTTGCAACCGCCTCGCTTACTGCGGCAAACAAGAACACCTCGTATCTCAATGCAACCGGATTTGGGTTTTCCGTGCCATCAAATGCCCTCATACTTGGAATAACAGTTGAAATCCAGAAAAATCGGACTTCCGGAACTGTAATGATGACAGACCAGGGGGTTTATCTTGTAAGAAACGGGACTGTTGTTGGAAGCAACCTTAGGAATACGTCAAACTGGACTGTTGCGCAGGCGTATTCGACTTATGGCAGCGGCTCGAATCTCTGGGGCGCGACTTGGGGCGTTGCTGACATTAATTCAGCATCCTTCGGGGTTGCAATAAGGGGCAATGCTTCAGGCACTGTCACTGCAAATATCAACCACATCAGGATTTCAGTCAACTACACTGTGGCAAACCCGGGCCAGAACTCAACCGGAAACACCTGGAACACAACTGAAATCACATTGACAAACAAGCTTGGCGGGCCGAACCTTGGAGGAAACTACTGGGCAAAACCGGCAGGGGCAGGGTATTCGGAATCAGACGGCACTTGCAAGGACTTGGACAGGGACGGCTTGTGTGACAGCGCGTATGCCTTTGACTCCTCAAACACCGACAGCCTTCCCCTGGCCTCATACAACTGCTATTGCACCCTGACTGCCAACGAGTGCAAAAACGCTATTGCAAGCCCAAGGTGCACAATGGTCTACCTGACCCAAAACGGGACTGTATCATCATCATTCATAAGCGGCGCGACAAACTGGTCCGGCAAGACATTTGACTGCCTTGGAAACAGCGTCTCGGGAAACGGAACTTCCCAGTATGGGATTTATGAGACTGTAGCAACAAACCTTGCAAATGCTACTGTGCGCAACTGCAGGTTCACTGATTTTACTTCAGGCACGCCATCTGCTGCAATAGGGACACTTGTCTCTGCGGCTTATAACATGACATTCGTAAATCTTACGTTAGTTTCAAACTCAGATGGCATTAGGTTCGGTGCAAGCATCACAAATAGCAAGTTTAACAATATCAATTCCACTCTCAACAGTGGCAGGGGGCTGTATTTGTATTCTGGGTCTGGAACAACTACGCACAACATACAAGTGGAGAACAGCACATTTTCAAGTAACGGCTTGTCTGGCGTTGAATTTGCAAACAATGTAAATTTCACAAACGTGACTGCAAGCTACAACGGACAAAAGGGGTTCTCAGGTGCAAGCAGCAATTACTTTACCGGAGTCAATGCAAGCTTTAATGGTCAAGATGGCATTAATGTTTATGCTACTAATGTCTTTGTATCTGTCAATGCCTCAAACAACAACCAGTCAGGAATTACTGTCACCCATGCTGGCAACGTATTCTCATCGGTGATTCTCCAAGAAAATCTCTTGTATGACTTATGGCTTTCTCACTTGAACCAATCGACAACAACAACCAACATAACTGGCTCTGGCGGGCGGCAAATCCGCTTCTACAACTCCACAACAACAATTGGCAACCTCACCCTCTCCCAGCTTATCATTGCCTATTTCAACAAAACAACCATAACAAACATCACAATCAACGGCTCAAGCAGCCTCAACAACAACGGTTTTTTCATTCACAACTCAGGCAACCTCACAATCAACAAGTCTGCAAGCAACTACAACTATTACGGCTTTTATGTTTCCACCTCTGACAAAATCAACCTGACAGACAACATTGCCTCTGGAAACAACCTTACTGGGTTTTACGTCTATAACAGCCTGAAGACGACGCTCACCAGGGTCAATGCGACTAACAATGTAGGCTCCGGCATCTTCTCTTCAGTTTCAACCAACACGACCGTCCGCTATGCCAATCTTTCAGGCAACCGCAATGGGCTTAGGGTAGAGCACACAATACCCGGGGGCGGCGGTGGCGGAGAAGGTTAGTCTTGCGCGGTCTGTATATGTTTAAACCAACCAAAATTGCGCATTTGGCCGCATTGCTGGTCCTCCTGCTAGCGTCTGCCATAAGCGCTGCCCGGACCGATGATATTTTCGTGAACATCACCGCCAATTCCAACACAAACCACGGCATTTTCATAGCAGGCGCCGACAACTTCATCCTCAACAACATAACCTCCTCTGGAAATACAAGGGACGGGATAAACCTGTGGTTTGCCAACAACAGCATTATCGCAAACAGCAGCATCTACGGCAACTCGGGCTTTGGCGTTTACATCAACAACACCAGCGCCAACAACCAGTTTTACAACAACCTGTTCAACAACACCGTGAACTTTGGCATCAACAACACGACCAACTCGGCAAACTCATGGAATCGGACTGAAGTTGCCGGGACAAGCATAATGTACGGCCCTAGCCTTGGCGGCAACTTCTGGGCAACGCCTTCAAACACCGGCTATTCACAAAACACCTCCTGCAATGACTCTGATGGCGATGGCATTT
>VGKX01000066.1 GCA_016866895.1 Candidatus Parvarchaeota archaeon | reverse complement strand
GCCAAACGTTGCAAGCGCCGAAATCTCCTCTGTTGACAGGCTATAGTCTTTATCTAATTTTTCTCTTGCCCTGCCTTCTTGCTATTTTCCTTTTTTTCCAAAGTGCTTAGGCTTTAGAAACTTCCATGCGAAAGTTAGCGTGGCAGCTTTTGGTCTTGGGGGGCATTCTGGTGATAAAATCAATCGAGCTAACAAACTGGCGCTCGCACAAAAAATCCAGCTTTGCTTTTTCCAGCGGCACAAATTTTCTAGTCGGAATAATGGGCAGCGGCAAAAGCTCGGTCATGGATGCCCTATGCTATGCATTTTTTGGCACTTTTCCCTCGCTAAGGCGCGGCAAGGTCACACTTAAGGATGTGCTGCTGCATGGCTCCAATGAAGACGGGTCAGTAAAGCTTGAATTCGAGTTTGAAAAATCAAGCTATGCAGTGCACAGAATAATTAGTTCAAAAGGCGTAACTGCAGACTCGGAACTTTACCAGGACGGAAAGCTCATTGAAAAGTCGCCAAAGGCAGTGACAAGCAGAATTTGCTCAATCCTGCGGGTTGACTATGACCTGTTCACAAGGGCCATCTACTGCGAGCAAAACAAGGTGGACCATGTCCTCTCCCTTGACCCAAGGCGGCGAAAGCAGGAAATAGACGAGCTTTTGGGCCTTGACAAGTTCGAGCGGGCAAGGGCAGCCATCACAACAGTCATCAATAGGCTTGAGGGCACAAAGCAGGCCCTCGAGCAGGGCTATACGGAGAAGGGGCTTGAGGCGCAAAAGGAAGAAAAGCTTAAGTCGGAGCGGGAGCTTGAAAAGACAAAAGAACAGATAAAGGCCCTTTCCGCATCACTTGGTGTGTGCTCCAAGGAGCTTGTCCAGCTGCAACAAGCATATGAGACGGAAAGCCGCAAAAAGACGGATTTTGAAAGGCATTCTGCCTTGCTTGTAAAGCTTGAAGGCGAGAGGGCCGCTCTGGTGCAGTCAACCGGGGGCCTTGACCAGGCAGCTCTTGAGGCAAGCCTGGCACAGGCAGCTTCTGGACTGGAAAAGGAGTCAATACAGCTCAAGTCGGCAAAATCCGCATTGTCAGTGCTGGACGGCGAGCTTTCCCAAATCTCCTCAAAAGCAGGCTTTCTCAAATCGCAACAGGCAAGGGCTTTGGCAATATCAGAAAACATCGCAAGGAAAAAGGCCGAAATAAAGCAGATTGAAGGTGCTGAAAACAAGGCAATTCTCGAAGGCAGGCTTGCGAGTGCAAATGCAGAGCTTGAGTCGCACCTGAAGCTGCAGGCAGTGTCCCAAAGCATAGGGGAGGAGGCAGCCAAGGCAATACAGGCAATCTCGGGGACTGAGGCAGCCTGCCCGGTGTGCTCAAAGCCCCTTGAAAAAGGGGAGTCAGAGCACATAAAAAAAGAGAAAATGGGAATAATCGAAAATGCAAAAAAGCTTGGGGCAGAAGCGGCGCAAAACGCCTCGACCTGCTCGGCGCAAATAAGGCAGCTGCAATCAAGGCTCAACCAGCTTTCAGGCGCCCAAAGCCTGCTTTCAGGCATGGAATCCGAGCTTGCCTCCGCATCCAACGTTTCACGCGAGCTTGAGGGCCAATTCTCCCTTCTTGAAATCAAGTCAGGTCAAAAGGCCCAGCTAAACGCCCAGATTGCCTCAATCCAGAATTCGTTTTCGGCGATTTCGGTGAAAAAGTCCCAGATTGAAACGCAACTTTTGTCAATCTCAAGGCTGGCTTCTGTCTCAAGGCAAATAGAGCAGCAAAAACAGTCTTTGGCGCTTCTCTCCTACTCTGCCGGCTCAATTGAGGCTGCGCGGGATCTGCTTGAAAAATGCAGGATTGACATAGCCAGGATTGAAAGTTCCCTCTCCCTTGCAGCAAAAAGCCTTGAAAGCCTCCAAGCCCTGTGCCTCCAGCTCTCGGGCGATGTTGGGCGGCTTGAGGCCCAAAGGGCACAGCTTGCGGATTTTGTGTTCCGCCATCAGCAGGCGCTAATCCTAAAAAATTCAATAGAGCTGACGCAGCTGGCTGTCAGAAATGAATACATAACTGCCGTAAACTCCTCTCTTGAAGAAATCTGGAACATAGTCTATCCTTACGGGGACATAAAAAAAGTCAGGCTTTCGGTGGATGGCAAGGATTACTATTTTGAGGCCTTGAAGGACAGGTGGCACCAGCTAGAGGCAATAGCGTCAGGGGGCGAGCGGGCCTGCCTTGCACTGTCGCTTCGCATTGCGTTTGCAACAGTACTCACCCCAAACCTCTCCTGGATAATCCTAGACGAGCCCACACACAATCTTGACTCGGATGCAGTAAGCACCCTTGCAGTTGCCCTTGAGGATAAAATACCCCTGCTTGTACAGCAGGTCTTTGTCATAACACACGATAGCGCCCTTGTTGAGGAGGGGAAGGGAAATGTATACACGCTTTCCAGGAACAAGGCAAATAATGAGCCGACTAAATTAGCGTGAATAGCCAAGAAACAAGCTAGGTTTTTGCTGCAGCCGGATGAATTTGCATTTTTTGCCGTAAGTTTAGCTGCTTTCCCTGATTCGCCTCATAAGAAGTAGGGCTATTGCCTGTGCGCTTTTTTCATCAAGCCCGTCTATGTGGGCATTGGTTATCGAGCGGCTTGTGGCTGTGGAAACATAGACATCATAAAGCCCAAAAACCAAGTCTAGCAAATCCCGGTCCACAAATACATCCTGAATCTTTGAAAACGGTATGACAAGCTGCCTGTAGCCAAGAACGCCTTTGCGAATCATGAGGCAGTCGGAATTTTCGGCATATGCATACCGTGCATAATACTCCTTTTCATAGAAATATTTTGCCGCAATGACGAGTGTAAGTATGACCCAGGCCGCTGCTGCCAAAGCAAGCAAGAACGGTGCGAAAATCCAGATAAGCAAAGTACAAATTGCATTGATAAATATGTAACCTATTGCAAAGCCGACTGTTTTTTTGATTATTTTTCTTTTGTCAAGCGGAAATGAGGAAAGAAGCTGGAGCTTGTCAAGGCCTGCCATTGAGCAGCCCATCTGCCTTGCAACCATCCGGCAAAGTTTTTGAGCCTCCTGCTGCTCAAGGGCCGGTATTGACTCGTTTGCGCTAATTGCGGAAATGGCAACTTCCCTGCTGCCGCCTTCATCCATTAGCTCTTTTGAGCCTGATTCAAATGCAACTGTTGCAAGCCCGGCAAACTTTGAAAGCAGGTCTGCCCCAACTTCAATGTCCTGAATTTTTTTGTAATTTATCTGCTTTCTTGAGACTGAGATGAACTTGATTTGCACTGTAATGTAGTCCTTGGCCATTTCATAGGAAAACGACATTTTTCTTATATATGCATTTACGAGCTGGCTGCATAAAATAAAAGTCCCTAAGGCGGCAGCCCCCCCAACAATAATGGCCGACCAGAGGCCAAACCCTGCTGTCGCAAGCACTACCCCAACAGCCATTGCAATCAAAATCATTGCAGCAAACGCGATTCCTCCAGAATAAAGCGCCCCCCTGGCGAAGTTTGGTACAAAGGGGTTTGCTACAGTTTCAAAATCAGGCGCAGATTGCTGTCGCATGCCAAATCCAGGCTTCCCAACTCTAGCACTTTTAGCGCCTTTGCTCCAAAAGCTGTTTTTATCAAGCTCCTGACTTGCATCTGCTGTGCTTTTCCTGCAAAGTTCCAGAATCTTCTCACGCAAATCGCGGGCCTTGCTTGAAGGAATGTACTGCATCCTAGCAGCTGCGGCACTTGCACTTGTCATTGTTTTGACTACAAGCGTGCTAATCCCAAACATCCGCTCGAACAGGTTCTGTTTCTCATCAACATCCTGGATATTCCTGAACAAAAAGAAGCTTTCGCTTGGGATAAAATACCCCCTTTTTATGTACACTCCATTTTCCCTTAGCTCATAGCGCAGGGCAGTGAAATCCAGGTATGACCAGGCCACGGTTGCGCCTATTGCAAGGGGCGCGAGAAGAATTGCTGGCGGGTACTCGATTATCAGCTGTATTAAAAAGAATACGAATACAATCCCCCCGCTCAATCCTGTCAATAAAACGTAACTCCTTGCCCTTTGCGAAATTTCAATTTCGATTCCAGCGCTCTCCAGTTTTTCTTTATTGACTCCTAGTTCTGAAAGCACCAAATCCCTTATTTTCAGGGCACTTTCATGAGGGAGGCCATCAATGTGCGCTTCCCTTCCAGAAGTCTCAGTAGCAGTGGAAAGATGCAAATCATAAAGCCCGAATATCCTGTCAAGCAAATCCTGGTCAAGATAAACATCCTGCACTTTTGCAAGTGGAATGACTGCCTTCCACGTGCTAAAAACTCCCTTGCTTATAACAAGGCCATCGTCAGTCAGGTCATAAAAATAGCCCTTGTAGTACGCTGTCTGGTAGGCAAAGACGCCTGCAAAAAGCACCCCGAGAAGCAAAATGGAAAGCGCCAAAAGCCCGGGGGAATAAAAAGCGAGCCAGGCAAGCGGAACTAGTACAAACATTCCAAACATTGTAAAAGTGCCAATGGTTTTTTTTATTATCTTTTCTTTTTTCAGCGGCATTTTGCCCACAAGGGTCTCCTTGCCAAAGCGCGCATTGCCCTCTCTTCCCATGCCCCCTGATTCTACTTCAGTCAATGACATTTTTTGCCCTCTTGCGCCTATCAAGTATCGCTGCCTTGAAGCCTTCCGCATCCTGCCTTTCAAGCCCCCCGATGTGTGCAGCACCCGCGCCACTTGCAGTTGCCGTGTACACAGTCACCGTCCACAAGCCAAAAAGGGAATCAGTAATCGTCTGGACCGCATGCACGTCCTGTATGTTCCCATAAGGAAGAAGCGTGTAGCTATGGGCATAAACCCCCTTGCGCAAAAACAGGCAATCCAGGTCAAGGCAGAAAATCAGGCGTTTGTAATATTCTTCTGAATAAAAATAAAGAAACGCGGCTAGAAGCGCAAAAAACACAAGTCCAATTACGCCAATGCCCAAGCCAATTCCGCCTGGCAGAATGCCAACTGCGAAAATGGCAATGCCTCCAATCAAAGCCAATGGGGCAAGAAGCCAAAAAAAGGATGCCCACATCCCCATGCTTGCCTTTTGTGAAAATCTGCAAAAGTTTTTCTTTTTATCCTCATCGAGCATATGGCTGATTATTCCACTGAATATAATTAAATATTTGCTAATTACCGACTTGCCAAATCAACATAAAAAAACTTTTCTGAAAATGGCAGAAGAAGGCTAGCATGCGCGTGCTAATGCTGGCTTGCCTGGCCAATCCCAAAAACTGAAAACAGCCTGGTATATCTTTCGACTTTTTTTGCAACAAGGGATGTGAGGGTCGCATCGCCAAAAGTCTGCTTTTTCACAGCGTACCTGTGGTGGAAGTGCAGGCTGTAGTATATTTGCTGGCTCATCCTCTCGCAGTTTGCACTGTCTGAAAAATAGTCCTCAACAGCGCTTCGCGGGCCGCCTTCCTGCAAATAGGCAAACAGCAGGCTTCCAACATGCTGCAGCATTGCAAGCCCCTTTTCAACAAGCCTTGCCAGCACATAAAAAAGCTCTCTTACAAGTTCTGTTGCATCGACATCGAACTTTATGGGGGCAAGTTGCGTGAAATACGCCCTTTCGCCTTCAATGGCAAGCGAGGAAGGGTCAAACTCGCCAATTGAAATCCGGCTGCCGTGCAGCCTCCCAAGTTTTGAAACAATGTCCTTTGCAATAGCTGCCTTTGCATTCTGTGTTTTACTGCAAGCCCCCTCGACGCCAGGACTGGCTTGGGCCTGCGAAAAAAGGTATGTCGCATCGCCTTGCTCCATTTGCGCGCTTGCCACAAGCTGCGGGTAAATCCCTTCTAGCGCCTTTTCATTCTCACTAATCTGCCGCGCCAATTTCCTTGGAATCCTGCAGCCAATGACAACCCTATTGGAATTTTTTACAACCACAGTGCGCTCAAGCCCCTCCTCGTCCATGTTCTGGGCAATCATTGTAAGAAGCGAGGAATATTTTGAACCCTGGCCTTTTAGCGCAATCTTAAGCCTGTCCTTTTTTGCCTTCTGCCTCTCGCGCTTAACTTTCTGCTTCTTTGTTTCGGCTTCAAATGCAATTGCCTCAACAAGCTCATGGCCCTTGAAATTTTTTGCCGCCCTTGCCTCTTCAACGGCCTTTTCAGCTATTTCTTCAGTGACACTTGTGGAATCCTGCGAAAACTGCGCCCCGTCCAGTAGGTACCTGGCAGCAAAAAGGCTTTCCGGATTGTTTTGCCTTACTCTGGCTAGTGCCTCAGTTAACCCACCCA
>VGKX01000065.1 GCA_016866895.1 Candidatus Parvarchaeota archaeon | reverse complement strand
GCCTTTTCTGCAGCCACCTTGCTTTTGCCATATGTTGAAATCGGGTTGAGGGGTGTTTGCTCCGTGCACTCCACCTTGCCTGTTGTCGTGCCATAGCCGCTGTTTGTTGTCGGGAAAATTATCCTTGAGTCCGGATTCCTGTATTTTAGGATGAGCATGACTGCGGCATGGTTGATGAGCCAGGCCACTTCAGGCTTCTGGTCGGAGGTTGGAAACCCGACTACTGCGGCAAGCGGGAAGATAAAATCAAACTTGTTTTCCTTTAGCAGCTTTGACATGAACGCCTCGTTTGTGACATCCCCGTAAATGAAATCCAGCTTTCCGGACGAAAAGAGGTTGAAAAGTGCGTTTTGGGAAAAGCACAGGTTGTCAACTACCGTGACTTGAAAGCCGCGCTCCACAAGCATCTCGGTCAGGGCCGAGCCAAGGTAGCCGCACCCGCCGGTGATTAGCACCCGCGTGCCCGAGTCAGCCATCTTCTCAAGCTGGGCTTCGTGCTGCTGCGAAAACTCTCGGATCATGATAACGCCTTTTTGAAGGTAATTGAGCCCCGGAAAATCCGAACCCATGGCCTGGACTCTCCGGGAAATCTGTTGAAATAATTGCAAAATAAAGCTATAATAAGGCTCCTCTTGAAATAATAGCATGGAGGAGGTCATTTACAAGTCCAGGGCGCCATCCAGGATTGGCATTGGAGGTGGCGGAAGCGACCTGCCGGCATTTTTTGAAAAATACGGCGGGGCGGTGCTAAATAGCGCAATCAGCCTCTATTCTTACACAAAGCTTTGCAGGGCAAAGCCTGGAAAGACAAACATTGTTTCCCACGACTGGGGTATTGAGAGGTCGTTTGACAGCCTGGAGCTTGAGTTGGACATTAGCAAGAAGGACAACATTGATGTTGTCAAGGCTGCAATGAAAATCGCCGGCCTCAACCCCAAGGAGGGCTACTCCCTTGTGATACATTCCATGAGCCCGAAAAACTCGGGCCTTGCCGGCTCCTCGGCCTTGATTGTCTCGCTTCTTGCCGCAATGTTCAATGCATCAGGAAAGCCCATGATGAACAGGGACAGGTTTGCAAAGGAAGCATACAACGTTGAGAGGAAAATGCTTTCAAGGCCAGGGGGGTACCAGGACCAGTATGCTGCGGTGTTTGGCGGCTTCAACTTCATTGAGTTTGAGAAAAACGAGATTAAGATATCCCCGCTTCGGCTTGAGGAGGACTTGCTTTGCGAATGGCACTCATCCATGATGCTTTTTGAAACCTCGTTTCCGCGAAAAAGCTTTGCGCACGACGTTGAGAGGAAAAAAGAGGAGGACATCAGGGCCGGGGGGGAGAGCATTGAGTACCTCAAGAAAATCAGGGACTATGCCCACCAGATGAAAGACGCGCTTATTTGCGGCGATGTAAAGGAGCTTGGAGGGCTGCTGCACTCAAGCTGGCTTGAGAAAAAGAGGCTGCCTGGCGTAACATTCCCGGAGTTTGAGAAGCTTTATGAGATTGCAAGGAAAAACGGGGCTTACGGCGGGAAGCTTCTAGGCGCAGGCGGCGGCGGGTTTTTGTATGTTATTTGTGATGTAGCTGACAGGAAGAGGATAATGAAGTCGCTTGAGCAGGCAGACGCCAAGCTTGTGAACTTTGATTTTGACTCTGAAGGCATGGTCTCCTGGAGGACCTGAAGGATTAGTTGGTTAATTGAACGGATTAAAGCCAATGTTTGGCAAGATTTCCGTTGAGCTTGTTTTTGATTCCCTGAAGGATGCCCCCTGCAATGCCTGCAAAATGGGCGGCATTTGTGATTACTATTATTTGGACTCCTGCGACAGCCATGCCAAATGACTTGAACTTTAATGCCAGCGCAAAAAACATGCCAAAGAGCACGATTAGCGGGGCTATTGGTGCAAGAATCCACTGCAGGGGGAGTGAAAAGAACGTTTGACTGGAAAATATTAAAAGAAAAAATTCAGCGACAAAGAAAGCAAGAAGCAGGAGAAGGCGTTTGTTATAAGGCCACCTAAGTATTAGCAGGCACTGGGCGTTTCCCTTAGCATACAGGTAGTACTGCTTGAAAAGCTTGGATGGCGTGTTTCGCGGCGGCCAGGCAACCGCAGCGTTTTTGGCAAGCTTGAAGACAAAACCAAGCTTGTTGCACTTTTCATGGAAAACAGTGTCCTCTGCAGTGTAGAGGAACTCCGGATAGCCGCCTGTTTTTTCCCAGACTTTTTTTCTGTATGCCTCGCTTCGGCTTGAAGGCGCCCAGCCATCCTTAAGCCTGCTGATTTTTGGATAGAGAAGCTCTACGCTTGCCCTCTCAAAAAAAGTTTGGGGGTTTCCACCGGTATAAACACCTGCTGAAATGTCCGCGCTTGCATCTTGCTCAAGTGGCCGCACCAGTTTTTCAAGCCAGTCTTCCCCAAAGCTTACTCCCCCGTCGCAAATTGCAATGATTTGGTGCCTTGCGTTCCCTATAGCCACGTTCCTGCCGCGGGCTATGTTTGCGCCTTTTTCCACAATGACTCTTGAATCAATGCCCTTGGATTTGTTCCTGGAGAAAAACGCTCTTATTGTCTCCACAGTGCCGTCCCTGGAGCCGCCGTCAACAATGATGAACTCGTCGGGCTTTCTTGTTTGCGAATAGACTGAGCGCAAGAGCCTCTCAATGCTTGCCTGCTCGTTGAGCACAGTGCAGATTAGGGAAACGCCCATGAGAGGGTATTTGGGAAATGGGGTTAAAAAGTATTGCAATTCAAAGATAAAACCCGGTTAAAAAATGCATAATTAAAAGTATGTTATTAAGTCGCAGGGCTTGGTATTTTTGGAAAACTCGAAAAACATTGAAGAAATCCTGGGCAGGCTTGTTGTAAGGAAAAGCGGGGTGAAAAAAAACCCCATAGCCCTTGTAATCCCATCGGGGAAGTCCTCCGGCCTCCTTGAAGAGCATTTGAAGCTTCTAGTCAGACAAACACGGGCTGACTTTGACGTGATTGTTATTGGCGATTCGCCAAAAGCCGCACCTGAAAAGCTGAACCTGATATTTTACGAAGAAGTTTTTCCGCTTGGCTCGTCTGGCGGGTTTGGGATAGGGCAGGTCATCGGCTACACCCTTGGCTATGAATTTGTAATCAACGCAGACGCGGACTGCTATCCTGACTCCGACAACCTTATTGAGAGGATTGTGGAGCGCTCGCAAAAGGAGCAAAAAGCGGTCTTCCCGGTTTCATACGAGGACGGCGTGCGCGAGCTTTACTTTATCAACAGGTACGGGGTTGCGCCAAGAAGCGTGTTTGAAAAGGCGGGGTTTGAGTACGTGCTTTTTTTCAAGGGAGGGGAGGACTTTGAGTACATGCACAGACTCGAGCTTGCCGGCCTGATGGTTTTGGACAAGTCGGCCAAGACAGTGCACCCGCTGACAAACAACACGCTTGTGGACATGGCAGGCAGAGGGGTCAAATATCTCTACTACCACCGGGCTTTGTTTGCAGCATACCTGCTTGTCATCAGGTACAGCCTTGAAAAGCTCAAGCTCAAAAGCGCGGCCCTCTACACTGCGCGGCTTTTCTTCTGGTTCACGTACTATTTCATTTTCTCCCTTGGAGCCTGCAGGCCGCTAATCAGGGCAGCCTTTGACGGGCTGCTTTTGAACTTTGGCAAAAGATACAGGGACTCCGAGATGTTTTCAATACCTCAGGCGGCTGCAAGGCAGGGAATGGTTGGGATTGCTGCCGATATTGGAGATGGACAGGATAGACAAGACTGGCAGTCTGGTGTTAAGGGCAAGAACCAAAGAACCCTGTATTTCATGGAGAGAAACAGGGACGAGGGCATAATGACAAAAATCGGGGAAAACCTGTTTCTTGTAAAGCGCTTTGCGCAGCTGTTTTTCATCAAGGGGGATTATTTCGGGCCGACTGAAAAATTCCTGGACAAGTACTATTTTTTCATGCCATACATGATGTTTGCAAAGCCGGTGCTTTACAAGGAAAAATTGTATGCGTGGAATAGAAGCGTCTTTTGGGTTTTTGCCGGGGCCGCATTGGCAGCAGCTGCAGCCGCAGCCATTCCCCTTCTTGCTGCAGCCTCGCTTTTACGGCTTATGGCGGATGGAAGCTATCCCCCAATGCCAAAAAACCTTTCAAGGATGCTTGAGGCTTTTTACAAGGGCGTAATAAATATGAAAAAATGAGAAGAGATCTGTGCCTTGTTGCAGCCAACTTTTTCTTTTGCCTTGCTTACCCCAACAGGTGCTTGCAAACTTCTGCCAGGTTGTCCGCCTTTTTTTCCCAGTCGTGGAACAGCAGCATTTTTTCCCTGAGCGCAGGATAGGGATTTTTACCCGGCTTGGATAAGATTTCCCCGATTTTTGAGGCAAGAAGATTTGAGTCGGTTCCGGAAAAGTAAAACTCTGGCCCAAGATAGGGCTTTTTTCCTGAAAGCAGGTCATAGTCGCCAAGAGTGTTTGCAATTACTGGTATGTTGCATGCCATTGCCTCAGCAAGCACAAGGCCAATGCCATGCCAGCACTTGCCAGGAACAACACCCTCCCACAGGCTTACAAGCAAGTCCGCTGCCCTGATGCAATCAGGCATGTTGCTTACAGACTTGAAGACAACAGCCCTGCTGCCAAGTGCTCCTGCCGTCTTTTCAGTTTGCGAATCTGGGTCCACAAGCATGGCAACTGTATTTGGGTCATTGATTTTTCCTACGGCCTCAAGAAGCACAAGGGAGCCCTTGCCCACCCCGCCATAGCACATCACGTGCTTTTTTTTGGGGTCAAGGCCTAGCTTGGCTTTTGCCTCGTGCTTGTCATTTGGCGGCGTGTTCCGCTCGAAATCAACACCCATCTGGACTATCTCGATGTTTTTTGGGGCGGCTCTGATCCTTGAGACAAGCCACTCCTTCTCGGCAGACGAGTTTGTTATGAAGTAGTCGATTTTCTTTAACCAGGCAAGCTCAAAGCCAGACGCAAATTTTGCAAAGGCCCTGTTGAGCGCCCCCCAGTCGCGCCTGTACTGCGCCTTAATCTCAAAGGGCAGGCCGCCTAGCTGCTGGCCAATCAGCTTTGAGTTGCCCTTCAGAAATCTGGCAATGAAAAGATTTTGCAGGGTGTGATACTCAAACAGGATGATTATGCATTTTTCCCGTGCCGCCTTGCGCACGAATGAGAGAAGCCCCAGGGACAAGTCATGGCCAAATAGAAGCGGCAGGGCCGGAAAAAGGTGGTGGTGGATAAGAAGCTCGTCGGTAAAATGGTATTCCTTTGCAAGCAGCCGCTCTGGCTGCACCACATGAACCTCAATTTCAGGGTGGTACTTCTTGAATTCTTTTGAAACCCTGTTCTGCCAGCCTGAAAACAGGAAGTTGCCGCGCTTTCCCGGGCTTATTGAGTCAAAGAACACAAAATAAACTTTCAAAACAAAACACCATCTAAATCAAGCATCTGCGCCCAGGTTATTTTCGCATCCTGGATAAATAATGTTTGCATGGCTGCAGTTTGCATGGCTGCAGTTTGCAAGTCACATTGTCTGTCAACTTTTATCATGGCTTCCACCTGCTTTCAGACAAGTGCACTTCGTACTCGGTTGTTGCATGAATGATTAAAAGCAGGTTTTTGAATAGCACGTAGGTTGCCCTGGAAAAAAGCACTGGCAGAAGGGTGATTGCGGCATATGGGAGCAGCAGAAGCGGAAAGGCAAATGGGTGGGATGCCACCAAATGCTTTGCAATCGGCATGTCAAAGCCCGCCTTTCTGAATTTCCTTGCAAGTATTATGTTGAAAACTGCGCGGAAATATCTGCTTGCAAGCTGCCTGAAAAACATTGGGAGGTTTTCCCGTCCAAAGTATTTTCCAAGAAGCGAAAACTTGACATTAAGGATGTGGATTTTCAGGGTGTCAAACATGAAAAGCAGCTGCCTGTTTGCGTCTTTTATATGGGTTGCCGAGCGGGTTTCAACAACAAGGACATCCGAAAGGCGCACTGGAGCTGCCTGCTTGCCGGTTTTATGGGCCGGGACCTGGGGGTTTTTGTTTTGAGCCACGGCCTGCGGCTTTTTGTCTTCTGTTTCCCTTAAAGCGCAGCCTAAAAGCTGCAGCAGCCAGGTGTGCATGTAAAGCGTGCCTATCCCCTCGTTGACGGATTTTGGGTCAGAAGCGCAAAGTGATTTGAACTGATTGTTGTTGTAGACAATCACCGACACAAACCCCGGGGTCGATTCAAGCAGCTCCTTTTTGCCAATAAAAACCTGAGAGGATGAGGCAGGCGGGGATTGATTATCACGAAACAAGTAGCACTTTGGGGTGACTGACTGGAA
>VGKX01000064.1 GCA_016866895.1 Candidatus Parvarchaeota archaeon | reverse complement strand
AAATCAGCGCAAAAATCAGCACAACCTGGCAGCCAAAACGCACCAAAAACCAGCTGTGCAGAGGGCCAATTTGGGAAAAAAAAGCAGGCAAGCGTGCCCGCTCCCAATTACGCTTCCAGCTCAACCTCAATTAAGGAGAAAATCTGCCCGACTTGCGGCGCAACCTCAAAATCAACGCAGTTTGCAGGTTCATTTTGCATCAACCATCTTCCAGTAAAGTTCAACCCGCCAAACAAATTCGGAATCGTGCGCTGTGGCGTTTGCGGCAGCACGAAGCTTCTGGAATGGGGGGAGCACACGCAGGAGCAAATCGAGCAGTTCATCTGCTCAAAGCTGAAAAGCGCCTCAAAGTGCGTGTCGGTTAACTTTGACCTTGCTTCGGGCAGCGCGACATTTTTTTTGGACTACAACGGCTCGCTTCTTTCTTTTGAAAGAAAGGTGGAAATCGGGGAGTTTGGGACAACCTGCCAGACCTGCTCGAGAAAATCAGGCGGCTATTTCCAGGCAATAATCCAGTTTCGCGCACCCACAAAGGAAAAATCCCTGCGGTTTGCGAAAAGAGTTGAAGCGTACCTGAAAAAAAACTCCTTTGTAAGCAAGCTTGAGCAGCTTCGCGAGGGCTATGACCTGTATGCAGGCGAGCGGCAAAAGGCCATTGAGTCGCTGAATTTTTTCGGCCTTCCATATCTTCGGACAGAAAAGCTTCATGGCATGTCAAAGGAAGGAAAAAAAGTTTACAGGACAACGCTTCTGGTAAGGCTGGACTAGAAAAAGCACTGGAACGCGTGGTTTGGTTCTGTCGAAGTCCCCCTATGGCCGGTTGGTTTCGTTGCTTGTGAATTGCTAGAGGGGGTGAAACCTTAGGGGGATGTGGTGGATTGCTAGTTCCTCCTAGGTGTTGAAGACCTCAAGGTCGAGTGCCGCAGTGCATATTTTTTCTGTGCACAAGGCACGAGAGTCGAGTGCCGCAGTGCATATTTTTTCTGTGCACAAGGCACGAGATTGCTTCTGATTAACTAAAGTTCCCTTATGGTAGGGCCAGGGCCGAGATTTGAACTCGGGCTAAGGGCTTTATGCGGAATTTGGATTGGCGGGCATTGCCACAGGAAATCATTTTCCAGGGTTTTTGGCGCTCCGCCGCCAAAAAGCCTCCACAGGCCCCCGTGCTACCAGGCTACACCACCTTGGCCACAAAACCTCTAATTTAACACCACCAGTAATTATAAGTATTCATGTTAGCGGCTGCCTGATAAAATCCTAATTCTTTTGCCTATGCAGTCTGCAATCCACCAGGCAGGCTAGGTTTTTTTTGCTTGTAGACAAAACCGAAAAGAAGGATAAAACCTAATCCAGGCAGGCAGCAGCACGCTGTTTTTGCAGGGCTTTGGGAGCTGTCTGCAGCACCGGCATCATCGCTATTGTCAAGCCCGCTGCCAGGCTGCGAGTCTTGGTCCCCGGTATTAGCACTCTGGTTTCTTATTGCAACACAGGCGTTGTTCTTGCATTCTTTTCCTTGTGTGCAGGTCTCAGTCCCATACTCGCAGCCGGTTGGCCTAACCTCGCATTGGCCAGTCCTTGTGTTGCATGTTTTTCCTGATGCGCAAGCAGGGTTGTTGTACTGGCAGCCGTTTTTGAGCTTGCAGGTTGCGCTTGCAGCATCGCAGGTCTGGTTTGCATTGCAAACGCCTGGGGATTCTATGCAGGTTGCCTTTTTGCAGCCTGTCCCAAAAGGTATCATTCCAGCCGGGCAGGTGCAAATCGTTGAGTCGTTTTCTAGCTGGCCTGATGAGGTGCAGTAAAGCGGCTTGCTTGTAGAGCATGTCCCAAGGGCCGTCCCATCCACGCATTTTGCAAGCTTGCAGTTTGCGCCGGTTGCGTCAGATGGGTCCTTGATGTATCCGGCCGGGCAACCGCACTTTGTAGCCTTGAAGGTGAACTCAGGCCCAATGCAGTAATATCCCGTATAATTAGAAGTCTGGCCGCAGTCGCCGTTTTGCGTCCCGTCAATGCAGCACAGGCCGTTTTTCACGCCTGGAGTGCAGGCGGCGCTTGGTGTTCCTGCAAAAGCAATCACAACAAAAAACGCAAACACCAAAGCCAAAAACCAAAGTCTATTTTTTTCCATTGTCCAGTCGCCTCAATAATATTATCCTGCCCATATTTAAACCTTTTATTTATTCCTTTTTTAAGCTTTTTTTTCATTGCCCGCCTTGGCGGTTTTTTTCCTTGGTGGTTTTTTTTGGGCGGACTTTTGTGCCGCAGGCGCATCAGGGACAAAAATACCGCTTTTGGCCTGCGGCATGTTTTGGTCAAAAGTTGCTTTTGGTGCCTGCGCCTGGCCTGTGTTTGTGGCAATGCCGCTTGAAGTTTGGCCTGCCTGCCTGTTTTGGGGCTGGGCCTGCCCCTGCGATATTGCGGCCTGCTGGTTTTGTACTGCCTGCACAATGGCCTGAGGCCTGCCCCAGTTTTTCTTTGTCTCGCATGAAGGGTCAAGGCACATTTCAAAGGGCTTTCTTGCAGCCCTGATGACTCGCACCCTAGGCGTGCTGCACTTTTCGCATAACGCGTTGAGGTTCTCAATTTTTGCCTGCCCTGGCAGCGGGAAAATGTTTTTGCAATTGGGGTAATTTGTGCACCCGACAAACTGCTTTCCGGCACTCGTTGGAATTACTCTAAGCGTGCCGTCGGCGCACTTGTTGCACTTGCCCAGGAGGCTTTGCTCGTGCTCTTTTTTCCTGAACCCCTGCACAAGTTCCAGGCCCACCTGGTCTTCATGCCCCTTGAACTCCTTTATTATCTTCTCAAGCACCCTCTTTCCATCCTCAACAACCTTTTTCTGGTCCAGCTCCCTGTTCTGTATTTTTTCAATCTCAACTTCAATAGTGCGCGTCAGCTCCTCATCCAGAATCTCAGACACGTTTTTTTTCAGGTTCTCATAAACCGACAGGCCAAACGGCGTTGCTTCAAGCGACCCCTTGCCTTCTATGTACCCGCGCTTTGAAAGCGTGTCTATTATTACCGACCGCGTGGCCTTTGTCCCAAGTTCAAGCCGCTCAAGCTCGGCTATAATGGAGGCTGGCGTGTAGCGCTTTGGTGGCTGTGTCATCTTCTGCTCAAGCTTCAGCCCGGCAAGCAGCACCTTCTCGCCTTTTGCAAAATCCGGAAGCGTTGTCTCGTCAAGCTTCAGGTAGGGCAGGTAATACTCAAACCATCCCTGCACAAGTGTCCTGTTCCCGCTTGTGACGTATTTTTGCGTTCCTGAAAGAAGCGTTACCTTCTGGCTCTCCCTTTTTGCCGCAGGCGCAAATGTCGCCAGGAACCTTCTGACAATCAGGTCGTAAAGCTTTCCCTCCCGCTCGCCCATTCCCCCTTGCTGCCCTGTCGGGTGTATGGCAGGGTGCGCAGGGTCGTCCTTTTTCCCCTCGTTTGGCTTGAACCTCTTTTCCTGCACAAGCTTTCCTGCAAGCGCAGCATATGCCTGCTGCCTTTGAAGCTGGCCGATTATTTTTGCCAGGTTGAGCTTTTCAGGAAGCTTCTGCGAGCTGGTCCTCGGATAAGATATCATGGAGGCCTCATAAAGCGTCTGTGCAAGCTCAAGGGTGAGGCTTGGGTTGAACTTGAATTGCTTGTATGCCTCGACTTGCAGGCTTGTGAGGTCATAGGGGTTTGGCGCTGGCTGCGCAAATTCCTTTTTCTCAATGCCCTCCACAGTGGATTCTTCCCTTGACTCTTCCAGGGCCTTTTTTGCCTCCTGCTCAACTGCAAACCTGTCCTTTGCGTGCGAAAACCTGACTTTTTTGCAAGTCCCGAATATCTGCCAGTAGGGGGTCGGCTTGAAGGCCGCAATCTCCTTCTCCTTTTTCACAAGTATTGAGAGGGCAGGCCCCTGCACCCTGCCTATTGACATAATCTTGTAGATACCACGCCTGCGAATTGCACTCATCAGGGCCCTGGACAGGTTAATCCCGTAAAACCAGTCAAGCATGTGGCGCGCCTCGCCAGCCTGCGCATTTTCCACGTCAAGTGCCGCCCTGTTCTCGTAAGCCTCTGCCAGGTCATCTGAAGTCAGGGCCGAGAACTTCATTCTTTTGCCCTGTTTCATGTCCTTGACTTTGCAGGCAAACCTGATGGCATTGTAGCCAATCAGGCTTCCCTCAATGTCATAGTCGCAGGCAGATATTATCTCGTCTGCGCCTTGTGAAAGCTGCTCTATGTTTTTTATGTATGCCCTTGTGTATTCGCTTGCCTTGTCAACCTGGTACGAGGGCTGCCAGGATATGTCAAATACAGGATAGGAGCTTGTCCTAACCTTCTCGTTCAGGGAATAAACGTGGCCAACTGCAGGCACGACTGCAATTTCATTGCCCCTGCGGTTGAGCCTGTAATATGCCACTCCGTTTTGGACCTGCCGCTGGGGCTTTCCATCATCGGCAAGCGCAAATGCTATCTTCTCCGCCACTTTCGGCTTTTCGCAAATTATTAGCTGCATGATTTTTCCCCTTGCAAATTTCCCTGCTTTCTTCTTGGCTTTCTGCTTTGGCTGCCTTGCATTTGATTTGCAAAACAAGCCCAGCCTATTTTCTAAGCCAGGAATATTTAATATAGGGTTAGTAGCCGGAGCCAAAAGGGCATAGGCATTGAGGCTTATTTGTAATGACCAAGAAAAAATTGGCAAAATAAGATTTCTCTAATTTACATTTCGCACGAATATTTTTGCCAGGAAGTTGCCATTAAATCCCCAATTTACCCAACACACCTACCCAAGCGTGTACTTGTCCTTAAGCCCTGTGTAAATCGCCATCGCCTCGACTCTTTTTGAAAAATCGGCGGCTGTGCGGGCGCCAAGAATCACCGAGGCGTCATCCGAAACCTTTTGCGTGAGCCTTGAGGCAAGCTCGTTTGCATCCCCAAGTGTCATGTCTGGCCCGCCAGTCAGGTGCACAAGCGCCCCGCTGCTTCCTGTCGTGTCTACGTCTAAAAGCTTGTTTGTAAGGGTGTTTTCAATCGCATCCTCCACAAAATGCGGTCCTGCCCCCTCGCCAATGAGTATGGCTCCGACCCCCCCATGCGCAAGCACGCTTTTCAGGTCGGCAAAATCCAGGTTTATCAGCGACTCAAGCATTATGGTGTCGGTTATCCCCTTTATCGCCTTTGCGGTGATTTCATCCACAAGGGCAAACGCCTTTTCAATCCGCTCGTGCGGGGCATACTCTGCCAGGCGGTTGTTGTCAATAATAACTGTCGTGTCGGCACTTTCCTTAAGCTCGTTAATCCCCTTCTTGGCCTTTGCAAGCCGCGCACGCTCAAGCTTGAACGGGTAGGTCACAAATGCGCAGACAATGCAGTCCATGTCCCTGGCAATTTGCGCTATTACAGGCGTTGCGCCGGTTCCGGTCCCGCCTCCCATTCCTGATGCCAAAAAAAGCAGGTCAATTCCTTCAACCGCCTCTTTAATCGCCTTTTTTGAATTCAGCGCTGCCTTTTGGGCCAAATTCGGGTCACCACCTGCCCCAAGCCCCCTTGTGATCGTTTTTCCCAAAAGAAGTTTTTTTATTCCCCTGTCGGCCATTGCATTTAGCTGCTTTTTGTCGGTATTTGCCGCCATAAGCGGTATGCCTTGTGCAATGCCGATTTTTGCAAGCCTGGAAATTGTGTTGCATCCGCCCCCGCCAACCCCCATAATGGCAACTCTGGGTTTGTAGTCTTCGGCGTCCTGGCTGTGGGTATCTATTACCTGGTCAAAAAAGCCCATAACAATCCAGTCCTCCTGCAAACCTTCCTGGCTGCCAATTCTATTTTCTGCCAGTAATCTCAATCTCCCCCCTTATATTTATTATTGCCCCCCTATAGCATAATTTTTAAACTTGAATGGCGAAAATCCCTTCATTGTACAGGATTTGGCAGACAGGCAGCTAAGTTGTGCATCAAGCGCCCTTTAGCCTCAAAGAAAGGGTAAATTATCTTAAGCTTAGGCCACGGCTTCTTTATCTTGTAATTTTCCAGGTGGATTTATTATGAAAATGGAAATTCCAGCAATGGTTGAAGGAGGAAAGGCGACGGCAGGCCCGCCCCTAGGTCCGGCACTTGGGCCAACAGGCATGAACATAGGCCAAATCATTGCCGCAATCAACGAGAAGACAAAAATTTACGCAGGCCTGAAGGTGCCCGTAAAAGTCATCATCAACAAGGACTCCAAAACTTTTGAGATTGAAGTCGGCTCGCCTCCGACAGGTGAGCTAATCAAGGCGGAAGTCAATGCCCAGAAAGGCAGGAAGGAAAAGGGGCAGGTTGTCGGCGACTTGAAGATTTCCCAGGC
>VGKX01000063.1 GCA_016866895.1 Candidatus Parvarchaeota archaeon | reverse complement strand
TAGAGGTGCTTATCCCAGTCAAAACGACACTTGTGCTACGAAAAGACATCCAGATTGGGCAGCTGTTGCCTAAAAACATCAACATACCCCTTGAGTTTGACATTCCAATTAGCGGCAGCGCAACTGGCATTTCGGCCCAAGGCACCCCAGTCTCCTTCAATTTCAACAACCAGAAGCTACCGGTAAAGACAAATGTCCCTGCAGCCATTTCCATAAATAGCGGGCAGGAGCCGGTTCTGAGGATTAATGAGGCTGTCCCGATAGACACAAATCTAAGGACCACCATTAAGACAAGCGTGCTTTACCAAAAGGAGATGGATGACATTTCCAAAAGGCTTGAGCGGATTGCCGGATAGGCTGCCGGCTTAGGCATCTATTTCTTTGCCAGTCTTGCCTTAGTAAACTCCAGCCAACCGGCAGAGCCGTCTTTTTTCTTTTCTGATTTTTCCACTTTTATTTGGCTTGCAAAAAAAGGCGCGTCAAGAACAAATGTTTCGCCCTCACCTCCTTCAAGATGCGGGTTGATTTTTGGGCTTGATTTTGCACAAAAGTCCAAAAACCCCTGGTCAAACTTTCTGCCCAGATAGCTTTCCGAAAAGCCCCCTGCAGCAACTTTTGTGAAAACTGCATTAAAGTGACCCACAACTTCCCCAAGCATGCTGTCTTTGGTTCTCCAGACTGGAGTAAAGCTTGGAATCCCAAGGTGCGCACAGATGCCATCAATGCGCTGTTTTTGGTACTCTGACTCGATTGCCCCGCAGCAGACTGCCTCGCAATTTCCGCTTTTTATCATCCTTGCAAGAGACTTTTCAAGCTTGGCAAGCTCGTTGTCATTATTTACCTTCAAAAAGCCAATCCGCAGGCCCATGGCTTTTGCCTGAAGGGCACAAAAGCGAACATTTGGATGGTGGAACATCATTGAATCCATTTGCGGCACCAGGCTTAGTAGCCGCACCTGGTGGCCCTGCTGCATTGCCCAAAATGCAGCAAAGACGCTGTCCTTGCCGCCCGAAAAGAGAACTACGACTTTCATGGAAAAACCAAAGACCTCGGAAAGAGAAAACCAATGCTTGAAAAGCAACGGGGGTTTAGAAAAGGGGCCCAAGCCCCCTTCTTTGGACGAGAGGGGATTTGAACCCCTGGCCTCTTCGTTGCGAACGAAGCGCTCTACCACTGAGCTACACGCCCTTAGGCTAAATTTTTGTGCTTGAAGATTTAAAACCTGGATAGTTGCAATGAAAAAGAACAGGTCATTTGGTGCAGCTTGGAACCCAAGGCTAAAGCCTAGGGCATGGCTGCACCTTGTGAGTAAATTCGGGGCATAGGCTGCCTAAGATAGGTAAAAATGAAAAGAAGAAAGAAGGAAAAGCCAGCACTCAAAGTGTGCTGACGCTTTCCATTGAAAATGCCTTTTCTGGCGCGGCACCTTCTGTTTTTGTCCGACCAAAAATACTTGGCGACTCCTTGAGGCCCGTGACAATCGCGGTTGCAGTTATCATGTCGTTTTGATCTGCCGCAAGCCTTGCGCCAAGCTTGACATTGGCATTTAGGTCAAACGACTCCGATACGCTCTCGCCGACCTTTATTGCCTCGCCAAGTGTCAGCGAGCTGCCACCATCCAAGTGAATCAAGGCCCCTGTTGCCCCCTCATAGGAAACATCCAGAAGCGGGTGAGCAAGAGTTGATTTAACAACCTGGTCTACCCGATCAGCGCCCTTGCCCTCGCCAACCGAAATCAGCGCAATTCCCCCGCCTTGCATTATTGACTTGACATCAGCATAGTCAATGTTGAGAAGGGATGGGAACATGATTGTATCAGCAATGCCTTTCACGGCCTTTGCAGTGATTGCATCAGCAAGATTGAAAGCGTCATTTATTGGAATGTTTGGCGCATACTGCACAAGCCGATTGTTGTCAATAACAACAACAGTGTCAGAAGCTTCCACCAGCTGCTGCAAGCCCCACTGTGCCTTTTTCAGCCTTGCCCTCTCAAGTGAAAACGGATATGTGACTATTGAGACTACTATTGCACCCAAGTCGCGTGCAACGCGGGCTATCATTGGCGATGCGCCCGTGCCCGTGCCACCGCCCATGCCTGCGCAAAGAAAGACAATTTCATTTTCACCTAAGACTTCCGCTATCTTGTCCTTTGATGCTTCGGCGCATTTTTGTGCTACTTCCGGAAAGCCTCCGGCACCAAGCCCCTTTGTTACACTTGCCCCAATCAGCACCTTTTTCTGGGCATCAACCATTTTCAAGTGAAGATAATCAGTATTAACAGCAATTGTTGTCGCGCTTTTTATCCCGGTCTTGGTTACCCGGTTTATCGTGTTGCACCCGCCGCCGCCAACGCCCACAATTGCAATGCGGACGTTCTCGTTGCTCATCAAGCCGTCATCCTTGCCCTGCTCAGTTTGCGCACTTGGAAACTCGCCGTTTGCAAGCGCAGAACTCACCACACCTTCCAGCATATTGTTCCACCTCTTTTCAACTTGGTCGCCGCACACACATTTACTGCTTGCTTTCCCAAAAAAGGGAAAAAAATAAAAAAATGGAAAAAAGGAAAAGCTACCCGATGATTTCGATATCGGAATAACTAACTTCCTTCTTTGGCTCGTCCATTGAGCCGCCTAGCACTGATGCGCCCTTGACGCCTGTGACAATCGCCACAATTTCAAGCTTGCCGTCATAGCCTGGGATAAGCCTTGCGCCCCACTTGACGTTTGCCATGGCATCCATCTTCTCGGTGATTATCTCACCTGCCTTGATGGCATCGCCAAGAGTCAAGTCCGAGCCGCCTGAAATGTGGATTAGCGCCCCGTTTGCGCCTTCGAAGTCAACGTCAAGCAGGCGGTTTTTCAGCACGCCTTCTGCCGCGCTTCTGACTTTATCAGTGCCCTTGCCTTCGCCAACTGAGATGAACCCGACCCCGCCGCCTTGCATGATTGCACGAACGTCGGCAAAGTCAATGTTTATCAGTGATGGCTGTGTGATTGTCCAGACCAAGCCCCCTATCGCCTTTGCAAGTATTTCATCGGCAACCGAGAACGCCTCGTTCATCGGGAGGTTTGGAACAAGCTTTACAAGGCGGTTGTTGTCAAGTATGATGACCGAGTCGCATGCCTTTCTCATCTTGGCAATGCCCTCGTCTGCCTTTGCCCGCCTTGCCCTCTCAAGTGCAAACGGATAGGTCACCATTGCAACAACAATGGCCCCCTGCTCCTTTGCAATCTCGGCAATGACAGGTGCAGCACCAGTACCCGTGCCACCGCCCATGCCTGCGCATATGAAAACCAGATGTGCGCCCTCAAGCTCTTTTTGCAGCAGCGGCCTGTCGACCTCTGCGGCCTTTGAGCCTGTTTCAGGATACCCACCAGCGCCCAAGCCCTTTGTGATGGACCTTCCGATAAGGACCTTCTTGGACTTCTCGTGTATCAAGTTCAGGTGCTGCTTGTCGGTATTTACCGCAACCAGTTCCGTGCCCTTGACTCCGGCCCGAATGAGCCGGTTTATGGTGTTGTTTCCTGCGCCGCCTACACCCACTGTCACTATCTTAATCTGGTCAGAGCCGAATGTTTCTGTCGGAGCGGGCTCTCGCTCACCAAGGACTGATTTTACCAAACTGTCCATACTGTATCGCCGACGGTATTTGAAAGCTACCCCTTTATATATGTATGCTTTCACGTCGGAAAAATTGGTATTTAGATTGATAGAACCATGAACTTGAAAGAACAAAAAACATAGGGCTGTAGAAGATGCACGAGGGGTTTATCCCAAAAATCCTCTCATGTATGCTGCATGCTGCACGTGCTCCGGTATGATTGCAGAGTTGTCAGTCTGCATGTCCTTCCAGATAAACGAAGTCGTTTTGATATATTCCCCATCACACTCAACAGGCACAAATGAAAGTGCTTTTTTGATATTTTTTGAAACTGCGCTTGGGAGCAATCTAATGTTATCTGGATTGGCGAACTTGAATGCGTCGCGCAAGTCCTCCTCGAGATGAACGTATATTTCCCTTAGGCAGTCAAACTCTTTTTCAGAAAGCGCCGAAAGTCCCAGCGTTTCTGGCGGAATGCCAAGGGAATAAAGCGAGGCGCAAAAGTTGATTGCCCTTGGGAGTTTTATCCCCTTCATTGCACGGTTGTAGCCAAACAGGCCAATGTGAAGCTTCCTTGCCCTTTTTGCGGGTATAAACTTTGAAATTTTATTGATGTGCGGCGCAAGAACTTCGACTTCCCGCTGGTATGCACTTGTGATTTTTTCGACTAAAGCAAGCGCCTTTTGCTCGTCAATGGCAAGCGGCCTGCCCCTGCTTGTTTCATTCAGCGAATCAATGCAGTCGCGCACAACCCTTTCAGGATAGTCGTATTTGAATGACGACTGCAATGTGAATGTCTGGACTGAGGGATACTCGCCGGTGCAGTTGTGGCCGTTTATTGGCTTCATGTTGCCCCTAAACGGCGCAGAGCCGACGCCTAAAATTGGCAGTATTTTCACGGAACTTTTTTCCTCAAGTAGATTTAGTCTTTGGAGGGCCACCTTTGCCAAAAGAACTGCCGACACTGAACCATAATTCAAAGCCGGGTCAGAGCGGGCAAGAAAAATCCGCTGGTACTCCAAGTCTTTTTTGTTTGAGATATATTTTTCTGCTATCTGCGCGCTTGCAAGAATGCTTTGGCTGTTCTCAAACAGCGGTATGACGGAAATTTTATCTGGCTTTATTTCCCCAATCCACTGTGAGATTGTTATGTCAGAGTCCACAAGTGTTTTGTGCGCCTTTCCAACGACATATTTTTCATAGTACCTGTGAATGCGCTCTATTTCCAGATAGCTTGAAGTCATTGGCAATATGATTTCAAAAATTGGGGCGCAATCCTGCCCAAACGCCATTGCAGTGTCAAAGTTCCTGGGTATTCCTTCAAGGGTTTCAAGCAAAAGTTTCCCCTTGTCCTTTTCAACAGTTGGATTTGGAACGCGTGTTGTGATGAATATGTCTTCGCCAAGCCTGTGCTCGCGAAAGTACCTGTTGTATTTGGAAAACAGCTTCTCGACAACAAAATTGTCAACTTCCTTGCCTTCTGAGTCCCACATCTGCTCCCGCGCTGCAAGGTGCGAAAAAACATAGTAGGCCTCCTTGATTTCTGTCTCTCCCAAGATTATTTCACTGTCTGAAAAAAAAGGAGTCTGAACGTTGTCAGGATGCTGCGTTGACATTGTGCGTGAAACTTCGGCCAAATATATCTCCTTTAATTCAGTAGTTCAAGTCCGCCATCTTCGCCTTTTTTATGTAAGCATAAACGCTTGCGGCAGCCACGCAGCCTTCCGACTCTGCAGTCACAATCTGCTTGACATTTGCAGGGCCGCCTGTTATGTCGCCTGCCACAAAAAACCCAGGCACGCTTGTCTCCATTTTTTCATTGTGCTGCACGTACCCATCTGCCCCAAGCGCCGCACCCAGCTGTTTTGCAATTGAATTTAGTGGCTCAAAGCCGACGTTTATGAAAACCCCGTCAACTGGAATCTCGCGCTTTTGTTTTGTATTGACATCCTCAACAAGCACTGATTTTACTTTTCCCCCTTCACTTGCACCCTTGTCGCCTTTGATTTCAACCGGAGCGCTGTTTAGCACAAACTCAACGCTTTTTGCTGCTTTCAGCTGGTCAAGCAAAACCGCCTCGCCCCTGAACTCTGCGCGCCTGTGTATGACATAGACCTTCTGGCACTGCTCGGTAAGTAAAAGAGCACTTGTCAGAGCAGAATTTCCGCCGCCAATCACTGCAACGGTTTTCTTCTTGAAAAACGGGGCATCGCAGGTTGCACAAAAGGATATTCCCTTGCCCCTGTACTCGTCCTCGCCTTTGATATTCAACTTTCTGTATTCAGAGCCTGTTGCAAGCACAATGGTTTTAGCCTGGTACTGGCCCCCGACTGTTTGGATAGTGAATATGCCCTCCGACTTTCTTGCCACATGCTCAACCGATTCAAAAATCTTTTTTGCACCTACAAAATCAAGCTGTGCTTCCCACTTTGCAGCCAAGTCAGGGCCTTGCACGCTTTCAAAGCCAGGGTAATTTTCTACCGCAGTCGTGGTGGCTATTGCCCCGCCGACAAGCTTGTGCTCAAATATAGCTGTTTTGAGGTTATTGCGTGCAGCATAGATTGCGGCAGTAATACCGGCCGGCCCTGCCCCAATTACTGCAACATCAAAAGTTTCCATGTAGCTCACCGCTAAAGTATTGCATTTAGATTGGCAAAGCTAGGTTTATAACACTAAACAACTGCCGCAAACCCCCCCTCCAAATCCACAATCAAATCATCTGC
>VGKX01000062.1 GCA_016866895.1 Candidatus Parvarchaeota archaeon | reverse complement strand
CGGAAAAAGGCGACATGGCAAGGATATTTGCCTATGTGAACAAGGACGGGATTTGGTACAAGGCGCTTTTAAGAAAAGACAAGCTGAACAGCTCAATGCCAGACCTTGACCAATATTTGCGTGCCTCAACAAACCTTGTCAACAGGCCAGATGGCCAGGTGGGATTTATCGAGGCAATACCCGAAGAAGTCCGAACCCAGCTTTACCAGGCAGCTTCGGCAGAAGGGAAAGGTGGCTATTTCAAGGCTACACTGACTCACGGCTCTGCAGTGGAGTCTGATGACAACCTGGCTTTTGACCCGCAGGCAAAAATCCTCATGCCAGATGGCTATTCTCTCGCACTTAACTTAAAGTCTGTTCCTTTGCTTGAAAAAACGCACCTTGCGACTTTGCAGGATGTGAGGAAAAAGGACCAGTTTTATGGCATGCAGCAAAACTTCAAGGATGTCCAAATTGTCGGCAAGTATTTTGATTTGTCAAAAAAAGAGGCGCTTGAAAACCAGCTTTATGGCTCTCCTGCATCAAAGGACCTGGTCCTTGGCGCCTCTGGCAAAAACTGGGGGACATCAGTTGGGCGAAACGTTCTTGGCAATTACATGTCAAGCTGGTTTGGCGCATGGACGGATGAAAATCAGGAAGTTGTGAATGGCTCCACCGTGACTAATCTTAGGCGTGCGGCTGCCATTGACGGATACCAGACACTCTATGAGTTCTCGCAACGGCTGCAAAAGGAGGCTGGCACGCGGGGAACCTACATAAGCAGGGAAAAGTCCGAATTTTTGAACTTTGCCCTTGCCTCGCTTCTCTGGCGCGACGCAGTAGACGACGAATCCCTCAGGCTCATCCAGCTCAATGCAATTGCTGCAACAACCCCTCCGCTTCTTGCCGGGCAGCTGCAACTATCTAACTTTGAGCAAATACAGGACAACCTTCCAATGCAAAGGCTTTCAACCGCCCGTTACGATGCCGAAAGCGGGCTGACATATCTTGGCGGCGCAAGGGCCTCACTGCCGGGAATACCTGGAAACGACTCCTGGCTTGCAGACGCAACACACTCATTTACAGTAAAAGGCGCCAATGTCACCTTGGGCGGCCTTGCCTCATCGGCTGATGTCAACAACCAGTTTGGCAGGACAAGCGAATATGAAGGTCTTCCTGTAAAAGGCAGGATAAAGCAGATAGGCGGTGGAGCAACAGTATCAACCGATGATTTCCTTGCAACTTTAAGGGGCACGGTTTTTGCCGAAGATGCAAACGGTGCAGGCTGGCTTGTGGGTGGCGAATATGTAACTGAAAGCCAGTACAAGTTTTTGCTTCTGACGTCAGGAGAGGCCACGCGCACAAAACTTCTTGAAATCTCAAAAAATCCAGACGTGCCGGCTGAATTTGAAAGGCACGAAATTGCAGAATTGAAATACAATATCGCGCTCTACTCAAAGCTTAAAAATGACGGCGAGGTTTTTGTAAAATTTGAAAGCAAGAACATGAATAGCGAGAACCTTGGTGTCACACTTGTTGACAGGTCGCACCTTACGTTTGAGGCAGGCGGCGCATATCTTGCAGTCACAGATAAAGGCGTTGTCACAGTTCGCCTTGGTCTCAAAAACGAGATACAGAACGACGAGGGCATATTGCTTCAAAACAAGCGCGTTGTGACAAGCTCTGGCAGCGTTTTTGTTGACTGGGACACGTTTTCGGCAGGGTTTGAGGCAGGCAAGCAGTTCAAGGACGAGTCTGACACGAAAAAGGATTCCTGGTTTGTCAAGATGAGTCTGGCTTACAGATGGTAAAATCTAGCATTCGCACTGCGCAACGCAACCCACTCCCAATCCGCGCATGTCTATTCCTTGTTCTTATTGTCCTAGGCGCCAGCTTGGGCAAACCTATTTAAATTTGTGTTGGTGCAAGTTGTCTGACGTGGGGATTTTTGTGCCTACAATGGCGGCCAACAGCAGTTTGCAAAGGCTTTATTCATTTTATGCCAGAAACCAGGCCATAATCGCCAAGAGAAAATCACTTTTTGAAAGGCTTGAGGCAAACAACCTTGAATTTAAGGCAGGCAAATCGGCTTTTATTGAAAAGATAAAACTTCCGCTGGCAAGGCAGGAGGCCAAATCCCTTGCAAAGGAGGCTGAAAAGACCCTCTCGTTAAAAACGCTGGCAATGCCTGATACCTGGCGCACCGAACTGTCGGTTGCGTCAAAAGCCGTGCTTGCAAGCATTGGCGGCGGGCTTGCCGAATTAAGCCAGCATGTCGGGAATTTGGAAATGCTTCTTAGGGGTTCAAATAACAGTCTTCCAACTCCGGTCCAAACAGCCGAATCTCCTTTCAGGGACCTTTTTTCGGCACTCGGCCTGCTTTTCACTCTTCCCTATGCGGCTGCCGTCATTGCAATTAACTATCCGGGAAGCTTTGTCAAGGACCTGCTTAAATTTTTCAAAGGCACTGCCGCCTACTTGGGTGGCGGCATCAGGATTATTATAAAGAATGGCCCCAGCCTCGGGGATTATTATGCAAACATTTGCGACTCAATGGCGCTTGCAAGAACCAAAGCAATGTCCCGCCTGACGGGGCTTTTGCGGGATGCGGATTTTGAAAACTTTTACGCCTTCCTTGATGGCCACAGTGAAAGCGGGCTTTTGGTTGGAAAATTATTGATTAAACAGGATGTTTTTAATCGCGAAGTCATGCTCAGAATTCTTTCCGAAATGCTTTCCGGCAACCGCGACTATAAGTCAAGCGCAAAGCTTGTCGCAGCCTACTACTTAATCTCTGGAAAATTCAATAAGGGCAGAAGCTTCGACCCAATCCCGGATTTGGCTGTTTTTATGGCACCTTTGGGTTTCCTGCTTGTCAATTCGAACTCTACCGTAGTCCGGGAGTCCGTCGCATCAAAGCTTCACAATGCGCAGATGGGCGGCGCAGCCCTCGGGCCAATAATGCTGCAGATTGCAATGGCTGCAGGCGATGACAACAGGAACACTGCATATTTTGCCGCCAACACACTTGAAAAGGAGGCGGCAAAGGAAGGGCTTGGGCGGGAGGTGGAGCTTTTGGCTGAAATCCACCTTGGTTTTTTGCGCCTTGGGAAACAAAACGGCGATAATAATGAAATAAAAAAATACCTCACCGGGGCCCTTGTCTACTCGAGCCTGCGCTCAAACCGGCCTGAAAAGACGGCAGCCCTGCTTTCAGATTCCGACGAAGATGTCAGGAACAGCGCACTTGCGGCACTTGGACGGGCACTTTTGTTTGTTGGCGATTCTGTGAAACTGGCTGCGGCAGTGCAACTTTGCAAACTTGCAGAAAACAAGGTAAACCTGTCTTCTGTCGAGGCAGCGCTGATTGTGGCTGTGGATGGCAAGCACCCCGAAATCGCACCCATTGCAAAACTGGCGCTTTTCAATCACTACCTCAATCGGAATATGCTTTGGAACGCGGCAAGACTCTATTATAATGAAACCTACTCTTAGCAAGGCCGTAGGCAAAGGCGCGGTCAATGCAGACAACCAACACCTCCTGCCGCTCATCGTAATGTTTATAAACACCTTGTGGTATATAGTAGGCACCGATTTTTGACTGTCAATGCCTGCAGCCCGCTTGGATTGCATGCACACTGAGAGTAGAACCGTAAAATCCCAGGTTTTGGATTCCAATCCTTAATCTTGGTGTTGCCGCAGGGAGCGGCGATGAGGAACTTGACTCTTAATGTCCTTGTCGCCTGTAGTGATTCGCGGCTTGAAACGTGAGTTTTTTCACGCTTGACTTAGGCTTTGAGGAGCAAATTACTAGCATGTAAGCAAATAATAGCGAATTGAACCAAAGGAAGATGCTTTGAATCCGCTAATACATTAAGTTAGACATTCGGACCGACTCGAAATTATATTCGAGAAAAAGTGTAACTCCAGTTGATCCTGCTGGAGGGTACCGCTATCAGAGTACGACTAAGCCATGCAAGTCTGCCTAGCCACTTGGCTAGACGGCGTACGGCTCAGTAACATGTAGTCAATCTGCCCTAGGGAAGTTGATACCCCCGGGAAACTGGGGAAAAACAGCTATAGCCCATCTGTGCTGGAATGCTTGATGGGTCAAATGGCGTGCGAATTGGAGTACGTCCGCCCTAGGATGAGACTGCACCTGATTAGGTAGTTGGTGGGGTAATGGCCCACCAAGCCGATAATCAGTAGGGGCAATGGGAGTTGGAGCCCCGAGAAGGGCACTGAGACAAGGGCCCTAGTCCTACGGGATGCAGCAGGCGCGAAACCTTTACAATGCGCGAAAGCGTGATAGGGGAACTCTGAGTGGCGCACAGACAATGTCTGTCGTCTTTTGCCAAGTCCAAATAGCTTGGAGAATAAGTGCTGGGTAAGACCAGTGCCAGCCGCCGCGGTAATACTGGCAGCACGAGTGGTATCCACGAATATTGGGTCTAAAGAGTCCGTAGCCGGTCCATTAAGTCCTCTGTGAAATCTTGGAGCTCAACTTCAAGGCGTGCAGAGGATACTGGTGAGACTTGAGAGTGGGGGAGGTCAAGAGTACTTGTGGGGTAGGAGTAAAATCCTGTAATCCTACAAGGACTCCCAGTGGCGAAGGCGCTTGACCAAAACACGTCTGACGGTGAGGGACGAAGGCTAGGAGAACGAATCGGATTAGATACCCGAGTAGCCCTAGCAGTAAATTATGCAGACTGTGGTGTTACTGTGACCTCGAGTCACAGTAGTGCTGTAGCGTAGGTGTTAAGTCTGCCACCTGGGGAGTACGGCCGCAAGGTTGAAACTTAAAGGAATTGGCGGGGGAGCACCACAAGGGGTGGAAGCTGCGGTTCAATTGGATACAACGCCGGGAATATTACCGGGGGCGACGGCAGAATGAAGGCCAGACTGAAGATCTTGCCCGACAAGCCGAGAGGTGCTGCATGGCCATCGTCAGCTCGTGGTGCGAACTGTCCGGTTAAGTCCGGTAACGAGCGAGACCCTTATGCACTGTTGCAACTTTCGCATTCGTGCGAGAGGCACTCTGTGTAGACTGCCCTTGTTAAAAGGGAGGAAGGAGAGGGCGACGGTAGGTCAGTATGGCCTGAATCTCCCGGGCTACACGTGGCTTACAATGGCTTAGACAATGGGCTGCAACTCCGAAAGGGGAAGCTAATCTCACAAACTAAGCCTAGATATGGATTGAGGGCTGAAACTCGCCCTCATGAAACTGGAATCCCTAGTAATCGCTTGTCAACATCGAGCGGTGAATACGTCCCCGCTCCTTGCACACACCGCCCGTCAAGTCACCCAAACAGAGTTTTGGTGAGACTCCGCTTTTTGGTGGATTCGAACCAGAGCTTTGCGAGGGGGGCTAAGTCGTAACAAGGTATCCGTAGGGGAACCTGCGGATAGATCACCTCCTAAAATTTAGTTTTTTGAACGAAGCTTTTCAACAAAGCAATTCGGGAAACAGGCTAGAAAGTAGGGAACCAAAAAAGTGTCAAAATGCCATCGTGTCGCAACTTTGGCAGACAATAAGGACGAATGTGCAAGGCTGTCGGAATTTTGTTCAATTCGTTTTTGCTTTCATGCAGTTTGAAACTCCTCAAAGCCTAAATCATAATTTTTTTGGTCTAGCTTAAGCCCCAAGCCCTGGGAAAAATCACAATTTAAAAAAGAAAACTAGCGGACGCTCTATACTATAAAAATGAAATTATTTTTTTGTTTCAAGAAATTTTTTGAACTTCCTACCTTATTTTTCCAGTTATCAGCCTAGTTTTTCCGCACTGCTTGCATTCAACCTTGACGACTTTTGTGATTCTAAGTTCATGCGACTGGCAAAAGTTGCAATAAGCATGGGAAAGCTCATCTTCAAGAGCAACTATTTTTGGTTTATTTTTTTCACTATCCATATCCTCATCCCAATTTTCTTCTTGTCGACAGTATCCACTCTATCAAAGCCCAAGCCTTTTTTCATACTGCTTGTGGTCGCCAACAAAGAACAATTTTTTTGTCTTGCGTTTTTCGTTGAGCTGATAAATAAGCTTGTATTGGCCAATTTCGCAGACGTAGAAATCAAGTCCTTGTTTTAGGCGCCTGCCTGGAGAACTCGCAGCCGCTCCAATATGTTTAGCCGCGATATTGTTTGTCAGCCATAATGGTTGCGTTTCCGCTTTTGTTGCCGGCACGTTTGGTATCGTCATCCGGACCAGCACCTATGCTGGCGCCATAAACCAAAAGTGCGTTGTAAACCGGATAGACTACCTTGACCATCTCTACAAGATTTTCCTTAAGTCGCTCGTATGCGGTGACTAGTGCCATTGCAACTTCACGGTCGCTTATGTTGGAGTCGGTTCGCATAATCTCAAATATTGATGAAAGAGATGAAT
>VGKX01000061.1 GCA_016866895.1 Candidatus Parvarchaeota archaeon | reverse complement strand
ACCATATTGACCTTGAAGCATGCGCCAGGCGCGGCATACTTGTTTCAAACGTGCCAAGCTACGGCGAGAGCACTGTGGCCGAGCACACTTTTGCGCTACTGCTGACAATCTCAAGGAAGATAAACAGGATTTACGAGCGGACTGCAAGGGCCGACTTTTCGCTTTCAGGGATGCAGGGGTTTGACTTGGAGGGAAAGACAATCGGTGTTGTGGGCGTTGGAAAAATCGGCTCGCATGTGATAAGGATTGCAAGGGGGTTTGGGATGAATGTCATTGCATATGAGCCGCATCCAAAGCCGCAGCTTGCATCAAGCCTTGGTTTTTGCTATGCCAGCTTTGAGGAGCTTTTGGCGCTTTCAGACATTATTACACTGCATGCGCCCTACAATAAAAGCACATACCACCTAATCAACAGCAAAAACATTGGCAGGCTGAAAAAAGGGGTTGTGCTGATTAACACTTCGCGAGGGGAGCTGATTGAAACCGGGGCGCTTGTCAGGGGCTTGAAAAAAGGGTTGGTTGGCGGGGCCGGGCTTGACGTGCTTGAGGGCGAGGGGCTAATCAAGGAAGAAGGCCAGCTTCTCTCAAAGGATTACTCCCAAGAGGCATTGAAAACAATAATCCAAAACCATGTGCTTTTGAAATTTGAAAATGTGGTGATTACCCCGCATTGCGCCTTTTATTCGCACGAAGCCGTACGAAGAATTGAGGATACGACAATTGAGAACATAAAGGCGTTTTTACGCGGGGGGCAGGCAAATGCCGTTGCGCTTGGGCAATAGGCCCAATGGATGGCATGTGCGCTGGTGCAAAAGGTTGAGAAAATGGGGATTGACATTCTTGGGGTATTGGGGCTTGTTTTCATTGTTCTTGCCTGGGTACCTGAAACCATAGACAACTACAAAAAAAGGGGGAGGGGACTTGACATAAAGTTTGTCCTGCTTGCCCTTTCCGGCTCGCTTTTGTTGGCGTACCACGCTTATGTTATAAATGACGGCGTGTTTTTGATATTGAACTTGCTTACAAGCATTGGAGGAATGCTGAACCTGGCCATGTTCATTTACTACAGGCGAGTTGGGAAAATGAAAAAAAGGCACGGGAAAAAATAGGCGGACCCTGGTTTTTAGGTGGGAAAGGCAGATGCCAAACAAAATAAGATTATTTAAATACCTAGCTTGAGAATTTAAGACTTCCCAGAGGGAAAATAAGGTTATTTTTGCGGTGAAGATAAATGGTTTTGTGTTTCATTGCCGCCATAGTCTATGCTGTGCTTGGGATTTTCTCGGCAAAATACAGGGCGCTTGCAACAGAGGCTTTTGGCTGCATAATAAGGACGGCTTCCCTGAGGCCATGCGAGACTGATTTGGACACTCGGATTAAGGCAGGCCTGATTGGCCGTGTCGGCAAAGTCAGCCAGGGGGCCGCAGGGTTTCTGGCCAGCAACTTCAAGGCATTTTCCTGGCTTGCGGTTTTTGCATTTTTTGCAATCAACCTGTTCCTTTTTTACCAGCTTGCGGCAGGAGTCTACAACTGGTATTATTTTGGGAACTGCAACGGGCCTGAGTCAACCGGCTTTTGCCCATTCAACCCATTCAACACAGGCGAGGGCGGCAAATCGGTGATAAGTGAGCCGGGAGACCTGGTTGTACAGGGCCCCATAGATGATGCGCCATTGTATGGCAGCCCATCGGCATGGATTACCATTGTCGAGTTTGGCTGCTTTTCCTGCCCATACACAAAAAAAGCATTCACGACAATGCAGCAGGTTCTTGACGATTACAGGGGGAAAGTAAACGTGCAGTGGAGGTTTTACCCGCTTCCAAACCACCCCACAAGCAACGAGGCTGCAAAGGCGGCTGCATGCGCATACATGCAAGGCAAGTTCAGGGAGTTTGCGCCGCTTTTGTTTGAGGCGCAAAGAAACAACACAAGGGAAAACGTGATAGGATATGCAGAAAAGGCAGGGCTAGACAAGGAAGCATTTGTCAAGTGTTTTGATAAAAATGAGGTGCAAAAGTACCTTGAGCGCGACAGTGCGGCAGGCAACTTTTCAGGCATATACGGAACCCCGACTTTTTTCATTGGCAACAAAAGCTATGTGGGGCCGCAAACCTATGAGACATTCAAGCAGGAGATTGACAGGCAGTTATCAAGCTATTCTGAAATAACGGCCGCAAAATGATTCCATGGATGCAAAAAAAATAAGGGATGATTTCCCGATACTTTGCAGGCAAAACCCTCAAGCCTACTTTGACAACGCCTGCACGACCTTCAAGCCCAACAAAGTCATTGAAGCCGTTGATTGGTACAACAGGGAAAATCCGGCGTGCGCAGGCAGGTCGCTTCACAGGCTTTCTGCGGCAGTTGACGAGAAGTTTGCCAGGGCCAGAGAGGAGGTTGCAAGGCACATCAACTCAAAGCCCGAAGAGGTTGTCTGGACACGAAACTCAAGCGAGGCAATGAACCTTGTTGCGTTAGCATTTGACTTTACAGGAAAAAACAAGGTGGTCACAACAAACCTTGAGCACCACTCGGCGCTTTTGCCCTTCATGTCGCTTGCAAAGAAAGGCAGAATTGGCCTGGAGTTTGCAATTGCCGAAAAAAGCGATTGCAGCGTTGACGCAGGACTTGAAAAAAAGATTGATGAGAAAACGGCGCTGGTTGTGGTGCACCATACCAACAACACCCTTGGGACAAGCGCGGATATTGGGCGGATTGCCAAGGTTGCCCATGAGAAAGGAGCACTTGTGCTTGTGGACGGGGCGCAGGGGGTTGCACACCACAAGGTGGATTTCAGGGGGCTTGGCATTGATTTTCTTGCGTTTTCAGGCCACAAGATGCTTGGGCCGACAGGCATTGGCTGCCTTGTCGGGAAATATCCCCTGCTTGAAAAGCTTGGCACATTCATGCTTGGCGGAGAGACCGTAGAGACCGTTGGCCTGGAAGGATTTGTCCTGAAAAAACCGCCAAAAAAATTCGAGGCGGGGATTCAGGATTACGCCGGGGCGATAGGCCTTGGGGCTGCCTGCAGCTACCTGGGCAATATCGGGATGCGGGGAATTGAGGAGCATGAAAAAAAACTGTGCAGATACCTGTTTGACAAAATGAAGGCAATGGACAGGATACGAATTTTTGGGCCGCAGGAATTTGCCGGGCGAAGCGGAACAATAATTTTTGGAGTGAACGGGGTGAAATCGGCGCATGAAGTTGCCCTGATGCTCTCCGAGATGTCGGATGTCTGCGTTAGAAGCGGAATGTTTTGCGCGCAACCGGCAGTTGAATTCCTTGGCGCGCCGCATGGGGCAGTGAGGCTTTCCGCCTATCTCTACAACACTATCGAGGATGCTGACAGGTTTCTGGACGCGTTGCAAAAGGTTGCGGGGATTCTTGGAAAATAGGATTCGTTTGTTACAACAGGCAAGCAGGCGAATAGGCAAGGACTTTGCAAAGAAAGGATTAAATAAAGGGCAAACCAAAGCTTTTTTTATGGGCAACAGAAGGATTGGAAGTTTTGCCAGGACCAATGTCAAGATGGGCGACGCTAAGATGATTGTTGGCAGGCAGCTTGAAGGCAGCCACTACAATACGCAACGTGCGAAGGGTTCTGGCCGCAAGTGGCAGCAGGGCAGGGAGAGGTTTGCTGGGATGGAAAGGCACCAAAAGCACGAAAACAGGCAGGGCCACGGATTTGCGGCACACAGAGATTTTAGACGCCAAGAGGCCCAAAGGCACCCTCAAAGCCAGCAAGAGCTAAAGGTGCATAAAGACATAATAGTGCTTGGGGAGGAGCCTGACGACAAGGCGCAGGAAAAGCAGGAGAGGTATTTTGGAAAAGTCGTGATTGCCTGCGATGTTGGGGCAACAAAAATCCTGGCGGCGGCATTCACGCCTTCGGGCAAGATTGTGCGGCAGCTTGGGCTTGGTACGCCGAAAAAAAGCAAGAAGCTGCTTTTGGACGCCATTGCAAGCACGATTGACAGGCTTGGCTACAAAAAAACCATTGGAATCGGGGTTTGCGTGCCAGGATTTGTCAAAGACGGGATAGTGTACGGATTGCCAAACATCGGGATTGCAGAAAGGTTTGATTTTGCAGCAGAACTAGGCAGGCTGATTGGAAAGAAAGTAGAAGTTGAGAACGACTCAAAATGCTTTGCCATTGCCGAGAGCAGGATGGGTGCAGGAAAAGGAGTCGGGGACATGATAGCCGTCAACTTCGGAACCGGCATTGGCGGGGGCGTGATAATAGGTTCAAGGCTTTACCGCGGAAGCAACAACATGGCAGGCGAATTTGGGCACATGAAAATGACTTTGGGTGGGCCTGCCTGCGGCTGCGGCGGAGAGGGCTGCTTTGAAAGGTATGCTTCCGGAAGCGGAATTGTGGGCAGGTTTGCCGATGCCGCGCAGGCAGGCGCGCAGACAAGCCTTTTTTGGGAGACTGCCACAGCTGCGCAGATTCTTGAAAGCCAGGACCAGGTTGCGGTTTCTGTTTCAAGGAATGCGGCAAGGATTGCAGGACGTGGAGTGGCAAGCCTTGCAAATGCGTTCAATCCAAAGCTCATTGTGGTTGGAGGGCCTGTGGCGCAGGCATACCAAGGCAAATACAAGAAGGAATTTGACGAGGGTTTTGCAGCTGGAGCAATTCCGGTTGTCAAAAACACGCCAATAGCACTTTCAAGGCTTGAGCATCCTAGCCTTGTTGGGGCAATGCTTATCGCAAGCCAGCCCCAGCAAAAAAGCAGGGACTAAGTGACTAGATAGCTATAGCCCAGACTTCTCTCTTCTCTAAATGCCCTGCGACAGAAGCTTCCTTGTCTGTTGCTTGTAGCTTTCCACATTTGGCTGGTCATAGGGGTTTACGCCAAGCAGCTCGCACAAAAGCACAACTTCAGCCATTTGGAACTGGAACAGCCACCCCAATGACTTGGGGCTTTTTGCCTTGAGCCTGATTTGCTGGAACGGCAACCCCGCCTCGGCAAAAGCCGCCTGGACCCCACCAAGTATTGCATCAGATATGTCCTGAGTTTCGCGCCCCTGGATGTTTTGGACAAGCGGCTCAAAGTGCGGCATGTCTGGTATTGTTAGGTGCTCGCCCTTTTCATCATAGGAGATGAACCTGAAGTAGGTGTTTCGCGGCCCGGCAAGGTAAAGCTGCGCTATTGAGTGCAAATCAGTAGTGCCGATAGAGACCATCGGGGTGATGCCTGCGTTTATCCTTGCAGAGCCGTCAATGTTCCACTCCTTGCCAGAGCTTTCGGCAAGAAGCTGCCTGTACCATTTCCCGCACGATTCCATGTCCGGGGAAAATATGAACTGGTTGAAAGTTTGCCTGCCCGATTTTGCGTTTAGATAAATTGAAGCTGCACTTATGGCAGCCGGGCTTGAATGCGCCTCGCAAAGAAGGTTTTCCTTGGTTGACTGGAGTGCGCCTTCCAAAAGCACCTTGATGTCAATTCCTGCAATTGCAAGGGGGACTAGGCCGACAGTGGAAAAAACGGAATACCTGCCCCCCACGCTTTCAGGAGAGTAGATTACATCAAAGCCAGATGATTTTGAAAGCAAGTCGAGCTTTGAGCCCTTGTCGGTTATTACAAGCACGTGGTCCTTTGGGTTGACACCCTGTACGGAAAGCGTCTGGAGGATTATCTCCAGGTTTGCAATTGTCTCTGTAGTGGAGCCTGACTTGGAAATTGCGCAGACAAGAACGCGCTTGCCTTCCTGGATTGAATTTTCAACGACTTTTTTCATGGCTTTTGCCGACTCCGGGTCGCAGTTTTCGGCAAAGAGTATCTGTTTTTTAGAGGTGATGTGGTAGAATTTGCCAAGCAGCGCCTTGATGACTGCCTTTGCCCCAAGATTCGAGCCTCCAATGCCAATGACAACAAGAACATCAATGTCCTTGTGCACCGAGGCATAGTGTTGTGCAATCTCAAGCGCGTCCGTCCTTGCCGGCAGGGAGAACAGGTCATCGCTTTGCGAAAGGGCCGTGCTCTGGCTGCAGCGCCTGAGCTTCAAAAACCTGTCTTCAAGCCGCATGGCGGTTTTTTCAAGCTCCTTTTGCGCAAACCCGCAATTGGAAAAATCGCATTTTACCATTTAATTGCCTGCCCCTTTCCTGATTTGATTGAACCCCTTATTATTATATTGTATTTCTATTATGCCAAGCTCTATTATTCCAAACTTGGCCGTTTTAAGCAATCTGGACATTTAAGTCAAATGCCTTATGGCACTTATGCAGTTATGGTGCACAAATAATATTCGTATATTTATAGAGCGCCATCAATCTGGCTTTTCACCTTGACTGGGATTTGAGGTGGGCCGCGGGCCTCAAACCAGTGTATGCGCCTGACATCAACGATTCCACAAAAGTTCAGGACAGCCTTGTCAACAGTATATTCCGGGGCGCTGCCAAACATGCGAAAACCAAGCTCGCTTCCCCCAA
>VGKX01000060.1 GCA_016866895.1 Candidatus Parvarchaeota archaeon | reverse complement strand
GTTTATTTCAACCAAAAGGAGGATGGCAAATACAGGTATGTACGTGAGCCTGCCATCATGGATAGCGAGTTTGCATCAGAGTACCTTCAGGCATGCGACTTGCTCTTTGACACTTATTCAAGTCTCATTGAGCCAATGACGCAGCAAGTGCAAAAAGAGTTCCCAAACGATGCAAGCGCATCGCAGCGGGCTTATGCCTCGGCAGTCAGGGCAAAGGTGTGCGACGTGCTTCGATGCCTTTTGCCTGCCTCGACAATGACAAATACCGGCATTTACGGCAATGGCAGGGCCTTTGAGTACCTGCTTTTGAAAATGTATTCAAGCCAGCTTGGTGAAATCAGGCAGGCCGCGCAATCTGCCCACCAGCAGCTTGGATTAATGATTCCTTCGTTTGTGAAAAGGGCCAACGATGCATATGGCCTTTCAACCCAGGCTTACCTGAAAGCCACCTGCCAGTCTGTTTCAAAACAAGTTGAGGAGCACGGCCTTAAGCTTTATGATAACCAGGAAAGCAGGCAAGACGTGCAACTTGTCCATTTCTCTGATGACGCTGAAAACAAGGTTGTTGCAGCAATCCTCTTTGAGCACTCTGACAGGTCACTGTCCGAGCTTTATGCAATGGCAAAATCCCTAAGCCAGGGGCAAAAAGAAAGCATAATTTCTGCATATGCTGGCAGCAGGGGAAACAGAAGGCACAAGCCTGGGCGCGCATTTGAGCACTGCCATTACGCATTCTCGCTTTGCGGAAACTTTGGAATGTACCGCGACTTGCACCGCCACAGGCTCATGACCCAAACCCGCCAGCCGCTTTCAGTCTACCATGGCTTTGAGCTGCCCCCTGAGCTTGTGCAGGCAGGCTTTGGGAAGCAGGTTATGGAGGCAGTCAATTTCTCCTCCTCTGTCTACAAAAAAATTGCTGCAAAAATGCCACTTGAGGCCCAATACGTAGTCCCAATGGGCTTTAGGTTGCGCTGGAACATAAACCTGAACCTTCGCGAGGCGTATCATCTTATTGAGCTGCGCTCCATGCCCCAAGGGCACATTGACTACAGGCGCATGGTGCAGAACATGTTCCTTGAGATTAAAAAAGTCCATCCCGCTTTTGCAGCTGGCATGAAGTTTGTTGACATGTCAGGGGCAAAGCTTGAGCGGCTTGAGGCTGAAAAAAACATTGACAAAAGGATTGAGGAAATCAACAAAAAATACGGCACACGATAAAACATTTCTCACAAGCAAAGTCAAGATCGATTTTTTGGTGATTGCATGCAAAAATATACATTCGTTTTACTAATCGTTCTCATAGCACTTGTGGGCTGTACAACCCAACAGGGTATTTCGGGGAACGGAAACACAGTTAATTCAAACAACCAAACTTTAGGTGATAACTTGCAGCAAGAAAAAAATCCAATCGCAGTTTTTAAAACCAATAAAGGCACTTTCAAGGCAGAAATTTATGCTGACAAGGCACCCATCACAGGAAAGAACTTTGTGGAGCTTGCAAAATCAGGATTTTACAATGGGCTTTCATTCCACCGCTATGTTGAAGGCTTTGTAATCCAAGGCGGTGACCCAAAAGGGGATGGCACAGGGGGCAGCAGCAAAAAAATACCTCTTGAGATAGTGCCTGGCCTGACTCATGTCAAGGGATCGCTTGGCATGGCCCGCTCGCAGGACCCAAACAGCGCCTCAAGCCAGTTTTATGTCTCACTTGAGGACATACATCAGCTTGACGGGAATTACGCGGTTTTTGGCCAAGTAACTGACGGGTTTGGTGTTGTCCAGCAGCTTCGCCAGGGCGATATAATCGAAAGGGTTAGCATAGAGTAAAAAAGGCCTTTTGCTCTTCTTTTCTTCAGGGTTCTGCTCTTTTTTCATCTCTATATAATTTATATACTTTTTTTGAGCAAAAATCAAATATTGTTAATCGGGGGGCAGGGGTTTTGTGCTGGCGTTATTATGATGTCCGAAAAGGAGCTTATTTCTGATTTTGAGCAAATCCGCCACTCAATGCACTATCCAAGAATATCCAAAATATCGGATTCCCCAGGCTTAATGGACTGCCGTGTAATTCAAGATGCCGCCTCAGGCCTACTGGAGCTTGCCATTGACCTGGCGGAGTTTGAGCGCATTGGCGGCAGGGAGCATGTTAGAAAAATCATTGCCCACGAGCTTGCGCACCTTGAGGTGTGCCCGCGCAATTATCCGGAACTTTTAGAAATAGAGTCTGGCACACTGGCCGTAGAGCCAGACCACGCACTTGCGCAGGAGCTTGCGCATGTGCTTTCAGACACAATTGTAAACAATTACATTGCATCCAAGGGCTTTGATGTCACGCTTGCACCGTCGGGATTGTTGAGCCCCAAAAACTGGGTGGACGTTCCCGCCCAAGACAAGCCCCTTGCAATGTTCATAGGCCACCTCCATTTTCTGTGCGCAGGCAGGCCAAGCCCGTATTCCTCGATTGCATCGTTGTCCCTACTGCAGGATGCAAAAAAATATTTTGACATTGCAACAAATCCTACCCTGAAGCTATTCAATAAATCCTACGAGTGCGCCAAAATCATCAGGTCTTACTCCCCAAAGGCGCAGGGCAGCAAAAGCGGGGCGGCCAAAGGCGCTTTTGAAAAAGCCCGAGCCCTCATTGGCCTTGGTTTTTTGGGTCCAAAAGAAAAAAAACTGCCGGAAAAATTCAGGCAGGTTCGCTACATGCTTGGCGGAAAGCCGCAAGGAAAAACCTTCGAGTCCCTTCCGGTTCAGGAAGAATATAATCCCGCATCCGTGCAGGACAAGCGGCAGGCTCTTGCAGCATACCTTGCAGGCCTTGACCCGGAAAACAGGAGGCTTCTTTCAAGAAGCCTTGAGCAGTCAACAAAAACCGCAATACCTGAATTTGAGCTTCTCAAGGCCCAGGCAATGCAGCAGCTTGACTTTCATTTGCATGCAACCAGCGAGTCTTATGGGGGCATGGTGTCCCCTCTACACTTCAAGTCTTGGGATTTGGGCGATGACCCCCAAGCCCTTGATGTTTGCGAAAGCCTGGTTGAAGGGGCAGGGGAGATTTTGCCGAACTTCAAGACAGTCCAGCTTGTTAAAAAGCGGGGGCACGGGCAGCCGATTGAAAAGGCGCCCCTAACGCTTCTTCTTGTTGACACCTCTGGCTCAATGGGAAAAACCCTCTCATGCGTCGCAGCATTTGCCCTAATCGAGGCGCACAGGATACAAAGTGGAAAAATTGGCATTGTGGGCTTTACCACCGACGTGTGGCTAAACTGCCCGCCCACTGAAGACTACTCGGGCCTTGAGCAATCATTTTACTCAAACTATTCAAGCGGGGGAACTGACTATTCATCGTGCATGCTGCTTGCAACCCAATACAAGCAACAGCATATTGGCATAAACATTATCCTGGTATCTGATATGAAAGCTCCAAGCCAGCAGGTAACCCTTGCGCTAAGGCAGGGGCTTATCTCACTTGTCCATATGGGTGAGGAAGCAAATGCAAGGGAATTGGCACAGATAACTCGCGGCGTTGTGGTCCATGCAAAATCCCAAGAACACCTGAGCAGGGCCCTGCTGCAGTTGCATGAGTATCAAAAAGAATAGAAATGGAAAAAGTGGACACAGCTGCCTGCGCAGAAAAAATGGTGGAAAAATGCCGCATACGCACATGATAAAAATTGAGGATTATCTGTCATATCTAAACTCAATGATTCTTGGAAACAGGGAAAACAACGAGCTTATGCTTGCCTCATGCATTAACCCGAACCCTACAAATGCCATAATCATAGGAAGCCCGGGAACCTCCAAAACAACATCGGTTCTATTAATTTCGCAGATGCTCGGTTCATCTTTTGCAAAGCTGCAGGCAACACCCAATCTTGACATCAACAAAGTGCTAGGCCCAGTCGACCTGAAAAAACTGCTTGTTGAAAAGGTTGAGGCAGTAAAATGGTCAAATTGGACAAAGGCCTATTTCAAATTCATTGACGAGTTCAACAGGCTTACGCCGGAGTCAGCAGTCTCGCTTATGGAGTTGCTGGACACCACAAGGGGCAAGCGCTCGCTTCACATCAACCAGCACGAGGCGCCGCTGCTTCCAACCGGCCCCCTGTTTGCGACAATGAACCATGCGGATTCCGCAACAAACGAAGTTTTCCCCCCCATGCTTGACAGGTTTGACCTGTGCATTGTCATGAAGCACCCCGGGTCCCATGACCTGTACAAAATCGGCTCCGGGCAGCTCAAGCAAATCAAGCCTCCAAAGCCGCTGACCGAATCTGAATTTGATGGCATGAAATCAGAGGTTGAAAAAGTCGAAGTGCCTGATAGCATCCTGCGCTACGTTTCCTTGCTTGTCCGCGACTTGTCATTCTGCACCTTTGGTGAAATGTCGACAAAGACGACAGCCTCCCACGAACACTGCGCAAAACTGTGCCCGTTTTGCCCTAAAATAGACCATCGCTCCCCCGCGTCCCCCCGCGTTGTGCTATCTCTGGTATCGCTTTCAAAATCGCTTGCATACCTGCGCGGCAAAAGTCAGGTGACGCATGATGAAATAAAAAGCCTTGTCGTCCCCGCCATCCGCCACAGGGTGAGGCTCCAGCTTGCCTACCTGAATAAATTCAAGAACATCAATGACGCTTACGAGGACTTGGCAGGCCAGCTAAAGGCAAATCTCATTGCAAGGGAAGCAATGGATCATGTTCTTCTCAAGGCACTTGAGGGCATCCAAAACGGCCACATTTCCGACGAGGCAAAGTCCAGCCTGCACAGGCTTGAGGAGTACGCAAAAAAAGACGGCGTTTATGGAGAGCTTGTCCATGAGCAGCTTTCCCTAATCAGGAAAAAAACAGGTTCGTAAAATCAATGGTGCCCCGTGAGCCCTGTTTTTCTTTTAGCTGCGATGGAAATTGCAGTCATTTCTGAAACTTCCGATACAGGCACTGCCGATTCATCTTTCCTTTGCCCATGGCAGCCGCACTGGCAAAACAGGACATGCCCTCCGGTCCATATGTCATCATAAAGGGCTGACGGGCAGTCCGGATATTCTGTCAATGTCAAGAAGCATCTGCTGCAATGAATCATTCTAACACCAACAACCCACCAGTTCGTTAACATGCTAACTTTTCGTGATTTTATATTTAAATCTTTCTAATCTGTTCAAGTCAATCAACGAAAACCAGTTTGACAAAAACTTGCGCAAAAGATATTTGGGCCTGAAAAATATTTTCAAAAAAAAAGAAAATAAAAAAAAGAAACAGGAAAATTTCGCAATGCTTAAGCTGCCTATTGCTGCGCCTTTGTTTCCTGCACTTGTGCTGCTTCATGCCCGCTTGCCTGCTGCTGCCCTTGAGAAGTTCCATGGGCTTGCACTGCCGCCTGCTTCACCTGGAAGGTTTCCTGGGCTTTTTGCACTTCCGGATTAGTTGCAACCCCGCCCACATCTTGCCCCTGTTTTCCAGCAGCCGCATTTTCAGCCACAGTTTCCTTTATCTTTCTTGGTCGTCCCCTTGCCATTTTACACACCCCTGTTTTTTCGCTTTCATTTTTCGGTTCAACAATCTATCCTGGGCATGTCAACAGTTTATAAGTGGCGCAGGCGGTAACTTTCCAGTGCTCACCAATGGGAGCTAATGCCCAAACCAGCCCCCTTCGTGGTTTCACCCCCCCTGTCCCTCTTCAATCCAATTTCAAGATTGAACAATTCCGGATTTAGCAAAAACATACGTGATTTCCATGGAAGACGAACCTGATAATACTAAAGTCGGCAAAGCGCGAAAAAATCCATACCAAAGCCTTCAAAAGTTGGCACGCCTCAAGGACGGCTGGCAAAAAAGCAGGGAAAAAAAGGCCAGGGGAAAATAAATGTCCTGGGAAAATAACCGTTGCAGAAACAATATTCAAATCCCAAACACGGCAGTTTCCTTGCCGTGGGCTGCAAATTCCAAAGCTGGCGTGCATCCACTCATGTTTGCCTTTATACGCGTCCTATTCTCCCAACTTGCGGCCTGTGGCGGCTGAGGTGCAGGCAGCGGCTCCCTTTTTTTAGGTTTCCTCTTCTCTTGCATGAAAAATCCCCTCGTGTCGAATGCCACCTACGCTCATCTGATTATAAAAAAAGAAAAAAATGAAAAGGCGCTAGGACGCCTTTTCCAGCTCCTTTATCCTTTCTGCAAGGCCCTTCACTTCCTTTTCAAGGGACTCCTTGTACTCCTTGAGCATCCCTATTTTTTCCTCCCTTGTCAGGAAATTCCTGGGAGCCTCGCACCCTCCTGGCCAGCAACATCCATATGCCATGTCTCTCACCTTCCGAAAACCGGCTTTGCGCCATGTATCGGTTGTGCGATATATTTACCGGACAAGTATATAAACATATCGGTCATACGATATGTAACCAAACGAAGCGTTTAAATATTCGGGGAGGGAAAAACTTTGCATGGGCAAGAACTGCTCCGAAGGCTT
>VGKX01000059.1 GCA_016866895.1 Candidatus Parvarchaeota archaeon | reverse complement strand
GTGAAACGTTTTCTAACGCGAGGGAGGCTTCTGCCCCACTCATCATGGAAGGGCAGGTTTCTGAGCTTTCAATATCCTCTGAAATATCCAAAATAAACAAAACCTACTCGTTTGCGGCAGGCATGAAGGATGTTGATTCGCAAGAAGTAGAAAAGCTCAGAAAAATCGAGTTCCAAAAACTCCCACCACATAAAAAAGCAGCTGAAAAAATTCTGGAATTTTTTGAAATTCTCCTGAGTTTTTTCACTGGGAGAAAACACAACAAATACAATCTTTCTCCAACTGCCCGCAAAGCAATAGCGCAACTTCGCCAGCTTGCGGCACTGTACTCGGCAATGCCGCACAAATCACTTGAACAGACAATAGTTTTTGATGCGGCTTTCGGGAAGGCCTACTACGAAATCCTATCCTCCTCGTACAAAAACAACTCGCGCGGGCTTTCAAACACCACCCGCGAGACTTCAAATTACCAGCGGGCCATCGATGGTTTTATCGAGACTTTGAGCTAAACCCCTGTTTTTGCCTGCCGGCATTTCCCTGGTTCTGCATCCTTCCCCCAACAACACTTAATAGTCCGTTCTTGCAAGGCCGCGTTTTTGTAGTGCTTTTTCCTGCGAGCAGTACAACTCTGCCAACATACTCAAATTCTTCAACCAACAGTTTTGCGCAACCGAAGACATCGCAATTGTCTGCCCTCTCATAATCACTCCTGCCGCCACCACTGGTGCTTATGGCTGCTTTGGCGCGTTTTCTATGGCCAAGACCAACAACTTCAAATATGGGGTTTTTTATCTTATAATTCTCCTGTGTTGTATGCTCTGGGGTGCGGTTTAGGGCCATCCGCGACCTACTGGCGATGCCGCCGGCCGCCCCCTCTTCTCTGATTTCTATTTCCGATTCAGTCTCAGTATAATTATAACCAACCCGGCCTCCACAACACAAATCAACCCGTGCATCAGTCACATTCTTGATATTTTGGTCGAGTTTTACATACCCAAGCCGCGTCAAAACACTATCAACAGTTTCGTGCCTTAATTGGGTGTAGGCGCCTGATAGCGTCTCTTTAGCCGTCATAGTTGCTTGGCATGCGCAGCTATTTTGTTGGAAACCGTTGCCCTCCTTTACGGCCTGATTGTTTGCGGCTACGTACCAGTTACTTGTCGGCAATTCGTGCAAAAACCATTCAGATGATTTTTCCGCAAAATCTTGCCGTACGTCGCATTCGGGCCGGCAAGTGCCACACCTTCTCTTCTTCCATCCTAAATGCTCGTGTTCAGTTTCTTTAGCTGCATTTATCCTGCCGCCAACCCTCAACCTGCCCCAAACCGACTCAAACCAACTTTCGCAATTCAATCTGTTTGCTGCGCCGGCAAATAACATTTCAGCAGCCTGCCTTCGCCTAAAACACTCCAACACAGCAAAATATTCGGCTTGTTTTTTCTGCAGACTAAAAACATAGCCTTCCTGCGTTTGCGCGCCAACTATAGGTTCAATCATGACGCACGGCAGCCGCCCGTTTATATAAAACTGCAAGCCCCATCCACCCCGTCTTTCTCCAAGGCCGTTTATGCTTCTCACATACCTCCCAAGCTCGTGGTTTGTAATTATCGTGTTTTCAAACGCCGCCCCAACCGCATCTATCGGTGTGGAGCCCTTGGCAATCATAACCGACCGCCTTATCAACTCTCCGGTTCTTGTGTTTTTGAGTATCAGGCTGACCATTATCATTTGCCCCTCATCTTGCGTCTCGCCTCTCCCTGGCCTTGCCGCGGGCCTTCTAAGCTCCTCATTATGCATGGTGTTAATTTCTTCAAGGGTTATGCCCAAATTGGCGGCCGTTGCAGGAAGGTCGGATATTTGTTTTTCGTAAAGCACGGTAATTGTTGTATTGGAATGCAAAATGACTGAATCCATGCCCAAAAATTCCACCAAAAACTGGCTGCGCCTCCCATCTCCAGCCAACCTCCCTAAAACCTGCCCTCCCCTGCTTTGCGTGCCGGTCCGCCATATTAAGGACCGTGCGTCTGGATTGGTTATGGGCTCCAAAACATCCACCTACAAGTCCTCTACAATCACTTTATTCCTGGTAAGCCCTTCTCGAATCAAGTCTGCCTGTTTGTAGTTTCCTGCCTTCCTAAACACTTCCCGCTCTTCCACAAGCAGCTCAACAAACTTCCTGGCGCTTACTCCGCTTTTAATCGCTACGCCATTCTCCTTTGCTATTTTTGCCAGATTTTCAATGCCGATGTCTATTGGCATCTTCACGCGTTTTTTTGACTTTGTCGTGAAGATGTCGATTCCACCAAGAGTTTCAATCCCAAAGACGGATAACACTTCGGAGACAAGTTTTGCCGCCCGGCTAACCGCCCCCCCGTCTTGGAAATCTTTGTTTGCCATGGCTGCGTTCGTTTCCCTGATTATCTCAAACACCTGCGCCAGTGCACCGGGTGTGTCAAAATCACTGTCCATCCTCTCAAAAATCCTGCTTTCACCGGCCTTTAACAACTGTCCGTATTCCTCATTTTCGACCCCGCTTTGCCCATGCAGGTCGGCAAACTCCCGCGCCCGCGACAGGAATTCAAATACACCTTCAATATTTTTCTGCGCCTTTTCCACCGCATCGTCGCTGTAGTCCATCGGGCTTCTATAATGGGCTTGCAGGAAAAAAAATCTGAGGGCATAAGGCCTGTACTTTAATAGCGCATCGCGTATTGTAATAAAATTTCCAAGGGATTTGGCCATTTTTTCCCCATTTACAGTCAGAAATCCTGTGTGGAGCCAGTATTTGACAAACGGCCTATTGCCTGCCGCCTCGGACTGCGCTATCTCGTTTTCATGATGAGGAAAAATTAGGTCTCTTGCCCCGCCATGTATGTCTATGGTGCCCTGGATGTGTTTTCCAGACATCGTGCTGCATTCTATATGCCATCCGGGCCTGCCCCTCCCCCACGGGCTTTCAAATCCAAGCTCACTTTCGCGTGTTGTCTTCCAAACAGCAAAATCAGCCGGGTCTTTCTTGCCCTCATCAATTTCAACTCGCGCGCCACTTCTTATTTTTTCAAGGCTTTGCCCGGAGAGCCTGCCATATTCCTTGAATTTGGAGATTTCAAAATACACTCCAGTATCGTTTGCATATGCCCAGCCGCCGTCCACCAATTTTTTCACGAATTCTATTATCTCATTGATATTTTGCGTCACCTTAGGGTATGCGTCGGCCTGGGCGATTCCAAGGCTTGCAAGGTCCTCCCTTGAAAAGGCATCAAATTTTGCCGCAAGTTCGAGGGGGCCCTGCCCGCACTCTTTGGCCCTTCTGATAATCTTATCATCAATATCAGTAACGTTTTGGACGCAATATACTGCAAATCCCCTGAATTTCAGGTATCTTTTTATCATGTCAAATGCAACATATGTCCTTGCGTGCCCAAGGTGGCAGTAATCGTATGGCGTAATGCCGCATACATACAAAGCGACCTTATCCTTGTTGACAGGTTCAAATTCCTCAGTTTTCCTGCTCAAGCTGTTATAAACACGCAACATGGCCCCCACAAACCGCAAACAGAACCAAATATCTTAAAATTCTGCACATTTCTTTTTGCCTTTTGAGTTGTGTTGACCAACTAATATAAAAGCAACTGCGCAATCATTCAAGCATGCTGCCGGAACTCAGTGAAATCAGGAAAAAGCGCCTTCAGCAAAACCTGTCCCAGTCGCAGCTTGCGTCCAGATGTTTTGTTTCGCAATCATTAATTGCAAAGATAGAATCAGGCAAGGCCATCCCATCCTATTCCAATGCAAAACAAATATTTGATTACTTCGAATCCTGCCAGATAAAATCGCAGGCCTGCGCACTAGATTTGCTTTCCCCGGACATTGTAAGCCTTGATCCAAAAGAAAGCGTCCCAAGGGCAGTCAAGCTTCTTGCCGCCCGCAGCATATCCCAGGCACCTGTAATCAAACAAGGCGTCCAGGTGGGCAGCTTCAGCGAGGAAACAGTGTCAAATCTTGTTGCTGCTAAAACCGACTCTGCAAAACTCCATCATCTTAAAGTCGGCGATGTAATGGGCCAGCCGTTCCCGCAAATCCCAACCAAGACGCCTGCCTTCTCTGTGGCCGCGCTTCTTGCAAGTGAGAAAGCTGTGCTTGTGGCTGACAAATCAGGGCTCAAAGGCATAATCACAAAGGCTGACTTGCTCAAAGTTGTCAGGTAAGAGATTGAAATTGGTAGGCTTGTTGGTCTTAATGGATGTTGAGCCGGCCCCTGATGTGCAAGAACTCCTTGAGCACATAATCTCTGTTCTGCAGCTGGGCCACATCAACCAATTCCGCATAATCTGCATGCGCTCAAGAAACTCAAAGGCCAATGCCTATGCCCGCATCTGGAACCTGCCCGATATCTGGCAAAAAGCCCTTGGCGTTAGCGCATACTACATAATTGAAGTTCTCCATGAGCATTTCGACCACCTTCCCAAAGAAAAAAAACTCAAAGTCCTCATACACGAGCTTATGCACATCCCCAAAACATTTTCCGGCGCCCTCATGCCGCACAACCACAAAGGCGGCGCCATCAACGACAAAACAGTCGGGAAAATCTACCTAAAGTATATTGACGCATTAAGTGCGCGCCAGCCAAGCTGGCAGGAATAAATGCCGGCCTAAAATAACGAGCTTATTTCCTTCCAAATATGGCGTTTACTACTCCAATTACCCCGCCGCGCCGCCGACCACCTGTAGGATTTGGGGCAGGCTCAAAAACCCATTTTCCAGTTCCCACATCTTGCGCGTATCCAAAACTTGCATCAAACTCCTTGTTGTTTTGGGCAGGCTTGTTCTGAATTCTCATCCTGTCACCTGCTTTTTTCACTTCCACCGAATAGCATGCCATGCAAACAACACCACCTCTGGGCGCTGTTTTGCGTGGCATGTAGCCTTCAAGCTCCTTCTTGCACATGATGCAGCTTCTTTGCGCTATCTCCCCCATTTCCCTGTCAAAACACTCATCGCAATAAAAATGGCCTTTGATAACGTGCCTGTCGTTTTTTTTTGCAAAACTGCTGCATCCGACGCAAAGCCCCCTGCGTGCAATTTCCTTCCTGGCGTCATAACACACGTGGCAAAGAAGGTCCCGTGTATAAAATCCGGTGTCCCACTGCTCTATTTCACTTGCGCACTTGGTGCAGTATGCCATATGCTAGCCTCTTATGCATGGCGGAAAGTCAACCTGTTTTAATTTAAAGAAATCAATGCCGCCGCCATTCTTTATCGCAACCATGGAGTCGCGCCTGATCTGTTTGCCTATCCTAATGGCCTTTGCAATGGCATCGCACGTTCCACTCTTGCTTGGTTTTGCCACCACAAGCACGGCTTCGAATAAAACGTTTTTCTTTACATTGCCTTGGGGGTATATGTAGTAAACGGAATCATCGTTTGCATCAAAATCCACAACCCGCCCGGATTTTCTCAAAATTGCGTATATCTCCGTTTTTGTCTTCAGAGCCGCCCCGCCGGGTTTTGTGGGGCGCCTTTTCCCCAATCTAATCGCACGTTTTTCTTCAATGAAGCCATTTTCAATGCAATATCCCAACTCCACTTCATTGATGACATACTTCCCGCCCGCGCCTGATCCAACTACCAAAAACTCAAGCTTCGCTGCGTCTTCAGCACGAACTTCAAATTCAGCCATGCTTCCCATATCCAAAAACCTCAGGCCCTGTCTAACAAGCCCATAGCCTTGCGCGCTTCTCCCTCCTCAATCCCCCAAAGCGCCATAATGTTTGCACCTAAAAATCCACGATTTTGGCTTCTGATTTCGATTGTTGCTGTTTTGCATATGATGTCAAACAAATCCTTCTTCAAGACGATCTGTTTGCCTGTTGTGCTTAACGTCTTTTTTCCAGGCACAGGCCACTCAACAATCTGAATTTCACCCTTCCTTATCACATATTCGGTATTGCTTGCAATGTGCTTTGCCAAGCCCAAAAAAACAAGATATGCTGCGATAAAAACCCAGGAATAAACTGCTCCCTGCCTGCTAAAAAAAGCGGCAATCTGCAAATAAGCTGCCGTTGCAATAAGTACTGCCAGTGTTGCGGCAAGGGCAAGTTTTTTTGCCTGCGGCTTGTAAGTCCCCATCAGTCATGTTTTCGTGCCGTCGCTTTTAATCCCTTTTCTTTTTGGCTCAGTAGCCGCCTTCCTTTGTCTGAGCCAGGCATTTGTCCAAAAGGCTGTTGCTTGCCCAGGCGCACTTGCCTTCAAAACAGCCGCAATTTGCAAACTGTTGCCTATAACAGGCGTATTTCTCCTTCCACTCGCACGTAGTTACAAGCTCGTTTCCTTTGGCCTGGCACACTGTTCTCGAACACCCGCCAACAGTGCAATCGGCATTTGTTGCACACTCGTTTTTCAACAATCCGCGTCCATCATCGCTTCTGCCAGTTCCGTTCTGCTGCGTGCCTCCAAAAGCCTGCAGACACAAACCAGCTATTGTCTTGTTTTGCATCATGGCGCAATACCCCG
>VGKX01000058.1 GCA_016866895.1 Candidatus Parvarchaeota archaeon | reverse complement strand
ATCAATGGCGCAATAATCGTGGCTGCAGGAAAGAGGTTTTACATTGAGTCAAGCGAGAATGAAAAGGCCCTTGTCATAGACAGGGGCGAGTTTGACAGGATGGCTGCCCAAAGCGCGCAGGAGGCGGGAGTTAGGCTCAAGGAAGGGTGCCATGTTGCGCAGGGGGAGTATGAGGCAAACTGCATCATAGGCGCAGACGGGCCAAACTCCTCGGTTGCAAGGCACTTTGGCTTTTCGAAAATAAGGGAATATGTGATTTGTGCCCAGGCTGACTATGAGTTTGATTGCGAGGACAGGCACAAAGTGCAGGCGTATCTTTCTCCAAGCAGGTTTCCCGGATTTTTTGGCTGGGCGATTCCTAACGGGGATGGGACTGCAAAGATTGGCATGGGGGGGCGGCTTCCCTGCGACATCAAAAAAAGGTTTGAGGCTTTTACAGGCGAACTTGGGCTTGGGGGCAAAAAGCCCGAAAAGTACATGTCTGCAATAATACCGATTTCAATGAGGGAAAAAACCGGCATGGAAAGCAGCGGCAAAAAAGTGCTTCTGGCAGGAGATGCAGCCGGCCAGGTCAAGGCAACAACTGGAGGCGGGATATTTTTTGGCTCGCAGTGTGGCAGGCTTGCAGGCAAAAATTGTGAAAACCCCGCAGGTTACGAGATTGCCTGGAGGGCAAAATACGGGGCTGATTTGCAGCTTCACAGGCACATCTACAACTCAATGCACACACTTGGGCACGCAGGGCACGAGGCATTTTTCCTTGGGGCAAAGGCACTTGGCGCAGAAAAGTTCCTCTCAAGGTATGGCCAGATGGATTTGATTACAAAAAGCTTCAACATGGAGACAGTACTCAATTACATTGTAGGCGGAAATGCGGCTGCACAAGGATAGCAGGAAGGTTTTGGGCGGCCCGGTGTTTGGCGGCCAACAAGGGTTTGGGAAAATGGCAATAAGGCACTTGGCAATAATCCCTGATGGCAACAGGCGCTGGGCGATGCGCCATGGGATTGGAAAAAAAGAGGGCTATGAGCTTGGCATACGCAAGATTGGCTACGTGCTAAAATGGTGCAAGCAGCTTGACATTCGCATGGTGTCCATGTGGGGATTTTCAACGGAAAATTTCCTTCGCGATTCTGCAGAGGTTAGCATGCTTTTTGGCATCTTCAGCTCAAAGCTGGAGACGGCCATAAGGCGGGCTGCGGAAAACGAAAAATACCAGGTGCGCGTAAGGTTCATCGGAAGGCCTGATTATTTCCCAAAGGACATAAGGGAGAAGATTGGAAAGCTGGAGCAGGTTTCATCCAAATATTCGAAATACCAGCTCAACCTTTTTTTTGGCTATGGCGGAAGGCATGAAATCCTTGATGCGGTTGAAAAGGCGATTGCAAATGCGAAAAAAACAGGCAAAAGAAAGCTTGCTGAAAAGGAGTTTGAAAAACTCCTCTACACAAGCGGCCTGCCCGACCCTGAGTTGATTATCCGCACATCAGGCGAGCAGCGGCTTTCGGGCTTTATGCCCTGGCAAGCTGCATACTCCGAGCTCTATTTTTCAAAAAAACTCTGGCCCGATTTTTCAAAGGCCGACTTTGTCAGGGCGGTTAAATGGTTTGAGAACAGGGGGCGCAGGTTTGGGAAGTAGACGGGAGCTGTAGGTAAGACTTCGGCATCAAATGCACCACGGAAAATAAAAAAATGAAGCGACAGGAAACCACATGAAAAATCAAAAAACCAAAACAAAAGGCGAAACTGCCGCGGTTGAAGGGAGAAGAATAGTAAATCTTGACAATGGCAAAGTCGTGTGCGCCGGCTTTGAGATTGCCGACAATCCGGCTTTGCGGATGCGCGGGCTGATGTTTAGGGAAAAAGTCGTGCCGATTTTGTTCAAGTTTGGCGCAAGCGGAATCTGGCCAATACACTCTTTTTTTGTCGGCTTTGAATTTGACGCCATTTACCTTGACGAAAAGATGAGGGTGACAGAAATTTTTGAGAAAGTATTGCCTTTCACGGCCTTGGTCTCGCCAACAAAACCCGCAGTCTTTTTGCTTGAGCTTTCGGCTGGGGCGGCAAGAAAGCAAGGAGTGAAGAAAGGGACAAGGCTTGCAGAAAAGTATTAGGTGAAAACTAGGAAACAGAGGGCAGCTGGCAGAGAATCTGCACACAGAACTGACGTTTGTTCCAGGATGCGGGCACTTCAACAAGGCGGCCGGATTTGAAAAATTTGGCTTGCTGCTTGAGAAAATTGCGGCATTATGATATTAAGTGTGATGGAAATATTGCCTGCAACTGGCGTAAAGTGCCTTAAATCTTCCCAATCATAACCTGTTTTGTGGGGGAGCCAAGCGAGAAGCGCACTACCCTTGGGTGGGGCGTGGTATCTGGCGCAAAATCCGGCAAGAGATTCCATAAAATCAGCTTGCCTGCCATCTCGCAGGAGGAAGAGGAGCTGCTTTGCACCTGCGTTGAGGAGTTTGGAAAACAGGCGCTTAAGTCAGAGGTGCGCAACGGGCAGCAGGCAGGCGAAGTGTCAAGCCGGATACTTGTTGAGCAGTGCGAGGCGCAGCAGATAGAGCTTGACAATGACCAGCGGGATTACCTGGCGCAGTACCTTTACCTGCACTGCTGGGGCTATTTTTTCCTTGACAAGCTTCTTGAGGACAGCACGATTGAGGAAATTGCCGTAATAGGGATTGGAAAGCCGGCATTTGTTTATGTGCAGGGGGAGGGCTGGAAGGAGACTGCATTCGGTTTTACAAGCGAGAGCACTGCAATAGAGGCGATAAACAAGATGTCACGGGCCATTGGAAGGCGCATAACTTTCCAGTCGCCGCGGCTCAACGCAATACTGGCTGATGGAACACGGCTGCATGCCACAATACCCCCTGTCTCAAAAACCGAGATTACCCTGAGGCGTTTCAGGACAGACCCTATTGGCGCGCCGCAGCTTGGGTCGCTGAAGACTTCAAGCTATGAGGCGCTTGCATTTCTGTGGCTTGTAATGCAGTCGGATGCCTCGGTGCTTGTGTGCGGAAACACCGCAAGCGGCAAGACAACAACCCTCAATGCCCTGTTCAACTTTGTGCCTGCAGACGAGCGCGTGCTGATGCTTGAGGAGACCCCGGAAATAAGCATCCCGCACAGGCATGCGGTGAGGCTTGTTGAGCAGGCCGATGCCGGAATCGGGCTTTGCGACCTTGTTGCCGACTCGCTGAGGATGCGGCCAGACAGGGTCGTGATTGGCGAGGTGAGGACTCAAAAGGAGGCGCAGGCGTTCATGGAGTCCATACTTTCAGGCCAGGCAAGGGGCGCTTATGCAACCTACCATGCCCAGTCGGCAGGCGAGGCGTGCCTGAGGCTTGCAGCGCAGGGGGTAATGGAAATAGATTTGCCTTCGATAGACCTGGTTGTTGTCCAAAGGCGCATAGGAAAGTATACAAGCGGCGTGGGCATACGCGAAGTGCGCCGGATTGTCCAGATAGCCGAAGTTGCGCAGGGCAATGGCCAGGGTACTGGCAGGGGAGGCGACCCAAAGGTTTTGGACTTGTTTTCATACGACTACTCCAAAGACCTGCTTGCAATGGCCCAGCCGGATGTTGTTTGCAAATCAAAGATAGCCCAAAAGGTGTGCCATTCGCACTCCATGTCGCAGCGGCAGCTTCTAAACGCAATTTCAAAAAGGGCCGCTTTTCTGAGAAAAATTGCCGCGCACAAAGGCGGGGTGGAAAAAACCATGCAAAGGATTCTGGAGTTCAGGTAGGCACAAGGGCTGAAAAAGGCTAGGGGGGGTTTAGCAACCCCCGGGTCTGGGAGAAATGCTTGAAAAGATTGTGGCAGGACTTGTTGGGCACCAGGACTTGCTTGCGGGGCTTAGCTTAGGGCACGAAAGAAAAATGGGGATTGAGAAGGACTTGAAGGTTGCGGGCTTTGACATAAAGGCGGAAAAATTCGCATTTGCCTCTTTTGTTATTGCACTTGCAATAGGAACATACGCCTTTGCCTGCTTTCTGCTTGTATCAGGGTGGCAGGACTTTCTTTTTGCAGCATGTGTGTTTTTGCTTTCTTTTGCAGCCGCATTTTTTGCAGCCCTGCGCGCCCCCGCGCATCTTGCAGCAAAGGCAAGGCAGGAGATTGAGGCAGACTTGCCACTTGTGATTGGGCATATATCAGTTGCAATTGCACTGAAGCTGCCTTTTGAAAGGCTTATGGAGGAGATTGCATCTGCGGGTTACAGCTGCTCAAGGATATTTGGGATGGCACTAGGCGGGGTGAGATCTGGCGAAAGCGTATCTTTTGCGCTTTCGCAGCAGGCTGCAGGATTGGGCTCGACGCAGTTTTCAAGGTTTGTTTCAGTGCTGCTTTCGATTTACGAGCAGGGGGGCGAGGCGGCGCACCTTGAGATGCTTGCCGAGGAGATGGGCCACAGGCAGCTGTCGCTGGTGCGCGAGTTTGGCTCCAAGGCAGTGTTTGGCGGCTTGCTTTTTGTCACAGGAGCATGCGTGCTTCCTGCCTTTTTCATGATATACGGGACGCTTTTGGGGGCACTGGACGGCCTGGGGGCGCAAAAAGTAGGGGCTGTGCAGATGTTTGCGGCCTTTGTGCTTGTTTTCCCTGTTTTGGACATTGCGCTTCTTGCATTCATTTCAAGCCAGGCTCCCCCTGCCCTCCATTTCAGAAAAAAATTGTGGCAGGAGAAAGGCAAGGCATTTGGAGAACCGGGCAATGACGCAGGATTTATTGCATTTGGACGGGTTTTTTCAAGCCAGCAGCTTGTTGTTCCCTGCATGGTTCTTGCGGCTGTTTTTGCAGCAATGAGCGTGTTTGCATGGCAGGCGGCTATATTTGCCGTGGCCTTTGCGGCAATTCCCTTTGCAGCAAACCTGTACCTTGAATATATTGAAGAGAAGAGGATTGCACGGATAGAAGAGGCCCTGCCTGACGCCCTTTCAATTGCCGCAGGGATGCAAAAAGGCACTGGCATTGAAAAGATAGCACAGGCGGCTGAAAAGTTTAGCCATGGGCCACTTTCAGTTGAATTTGGGCATTTGAGAAGGCAGATTGTTGCAGGCGTGCCAGTGCAAGATGCCCTGTCACAGCTTTCATGCAGGTCAAGCTCGCAGCTTGTCGGCAGGTGCGCCTCGCTTCTTATGCTAGGCCATAAAAGCGGGCATGACATGAGGGCGGCGCTGAGAAAAGTTGCGCAGGACATCTACGGCCTGTTCGGGCTTATCAGGGAGAGAAATGCGGCTACGCTTGTGCAAAAATACACTGTGATTGCAGGCAGCACCCTTTTAGTGCCCCTTGTAATTGGCCTTGTGATTGGGATGACTGGAAGCATTGCCAAGCTGTCTGCAGGGGGGCCGTTTGGCGCGCTGCAGTGGCAGCAGGAGCAGGCTTATCTCAAGCAAAACGCGGACAAGCAAGCGCTGCAAAAATTGGACACGATTGAAGCAAACAAGTTCATTTCTGCAGCATACGTTGCCATTTTCAGCGCAATGGCGGCTGCATTTGTGGCTTTTCTTGAAGGCAGGCCAAGACAGGCAATTGTCTATGCGCTATTCCAAGTCCCTCTTTCCGTAGCAGTGCTTTTGGCGGCCTCTGGTTTGGTGATTTGAGGGAATGGATGGGACATTATGAGGGAGCATTTATAAGCATGCCAAATTATACAAGAGAATAAATTGTACAATAGAATAAACTTTACAAGAATTTATACAAGATTACATGGATAAGTCAGGGAAATAAATTGGAATAATAAATCGTATTCAGAGATGATAGGAAAGTTTTGGATGATAGGAAAGTCTGAGATATTAGGAATGCAAATGGAGTGGGTTTATGGCAGTCGAGCTTGTAATCACAAAGAAAGTTGACTTGAAAAACCCTGTATTGATTGAGGGGTTTCCGGGCCTTGGGCTTGTAGGGACAATTTCGGCAAGCTACATGGTAGAAAAATTGAAGATGGAGCCTCTTGGATACATAAAAAGCGACGTTTTTCCCCCAATGGCTGCAGTGCACAACCACATCCCACTGCACCCGGCAAGAATATACGCCTCAAAAAAATCCAACATTATCGTAATACTCTCCGAGTTTGTAATCCCTGTTTCTGCAGTGTTCGAGCTTGCTGACAGGATATTTGATTTTGCCAGGCAGATGAAGGTTAAAAAGATAATTTCCCTTGGCGGCATTACAATAAAGGGAGAGCAGGACACTGTCTATGCAATTGCAAGCAACATGGAGCTTGTGGAGCAGCTAGGCAGGTACAAGTCAGTGAAGCTAATCAAGGAAGGGGCTACAACCGGAGTCGCCGGGGTTCTTTTGGCCAGAGGCGCGGACGAGAAGTTTCCTGTCATTTCCCTTCTTGCAGAGGCACAGCCAGAGTACATGGACCCGCATGCCGGGACAATGGTGATAGACGTTGTCAACGAAATGCTTGGGCTGAAAATTGACACCAGCGCCCTTGAACAGGAGTCAAAACTTATTGAGACCAAGATGCGCGACGTGATGAACAAGGCAAAAACCGCACAGCAGCACTACGCAAAGACTGAGAGCCTTGGGCCTATGTACGGATAAG
>VGKX01000057.1 GCA_016866895.1 Candidatus Parvarchaeota archaeon | reverse complement strand
GGCTGCAAAACTCCCACAAGGTCAAGGAGGACAATCTTGATTTTACGGTCTTCACGGCAAAATCAGTCCTTGAGCAGATTGGGCGAATCACCGGCCTGCTTTCCCTTTTCCTTGGCGCAATAGCCGCAATTTCGCTTCTTGTCGGGGCCGTGGGCATTGCAAATGCCATGTTCACTTCAGTGCTTGAGCGAACGCGGGAAATAGGGATTCTCAAGGCAATAGGCGCGCCCTCTGAAACCATCCTCAAGATATTCCTTGCAGATTCAATAATTATCTCAACCATTGGAGGCGGGATTGGAGTTGTGTTCGGGGCGCTTGTTGCCTTTGCAATAGGTTTGGCAGGCATAAGCACTTCAGTCTCGTTTGAAGTTGTACTTTTCGCCTTCCTGCTTTCCATTTTTGTTGGCGGCCTTTCCGGCTACTTTCCTGCAAGGAGGGCAAGCAGGCTGCCTGCAGTAGAAGCACTAAGGTATGAATAGACACGATACCAAAAGAAAGACACCGAGACTTCAGGAATGCTTCAAGAATACTTCAATAAAAAACTGTCTGGCACAAAAAATAAAAAAGAATATAAAAAGAGGATATGGCAGGAGGTTTGCTCCTGCCACTTATTTTCAGGCTGCTTTTGGCTGGATTGAACGCTGGAGAATTGGAGCCTGGGCTTTACCTAATAGTCCCCGCCCATTCCACCCATGCCTCCTGCGCCGCCTGGAGGCATGCCGCCTGCACCACCCTTGCCCTTGGATGAAATCATGTCGTCAATCCTAAGAAGCATCCTTGCAGCCTCGGAAGCCGACTGGATTGCCTGTTTTTTGACCTTTGCAGGCTCAAACACGCCGTTTTTCCTCATGTCTGCAATCGAGCCAGTGTAGACATCCACGCCAAAGTTTGCACCCTCGTCCTTCTTGTGCTTTGTGCGCAGGTTGACAAGCATGTCAATGGCATCGGCACCGGTTGATTCCGCAAGCGTGCGCGGCACTATTTCAAGGGCCTCTGCAAATGCCTGGATTGCAAGCTGCTCCCTGCCGCCAATCTCGGTTGCATACTGGTTGAGCTTGGATGCAAGTGCTATTTCTGTAGAGCCGCCCCCAGTCACGTATTTGCCGTCCTCAATTGCAGATGAGACTGCGCCAATGGCATCGGTTATAGCCCTTTCCGCCTCGGCAACAACGTGCTCGGTAGAGCCGCGTGCAAATATGGTCACGGACTTTGCATTCGGGCAGTTTTCAACAAAAACCATTGCCTCGCCTGCAATCTTGCGCTCCACAACGTCGCCTGCAACGCCAAGGTCCTTTGAAGTAAGGTCGTCAAGAGTCGTTGCTATTTTTGCGCCTGTTGCGCGTGCGAGCTTTTCCATGTCGGATTTTTTCACCCTGCGTACTGCAGCAATGCCCTTCTTGGACAAAAAGTGCTGCGCAACGTCGTCAATTCCCTTCTGGCAGAAAAGTATTGTCGCGCCCGTTGCCGCAATCTTCTCAACCATGTCTTTTAGCATCTTTTCCTCCTGCGCCAAAAACTCCTGCATCTGGTTTGGAGAGGTAATCTCAATCTTTGCGTCCACTTCCGTCTTTTCAATTTCAAGGGCCGAATCCACAAGGGCCACTTTCGGGTTTTTGAGAGTTTTTGGCATTCCGGGGTGCACGATCTCCTTGTCAACAAGCACGCCTTTGATTAGCTGCGTGTCATTTATCTCGCCGCCTGCCTTTTTCTCAAGCTTTATCAGGTCATGGTCAATGGCGAACCTGTCGCCTTTTTTCTCAGCCACCTGAGTCACCGCCTTTACAACAAGGCCTGCAAGGTAGGTTTTCTGCGTCCCGACGCCAACCGACTTTGAGCCCATGGAAACCGACGCTATTTCCTCAAGTATCTTCGTGTCCTTTATGTCAACTTTTGTTGCAATCTTGTCCAGGACATCAACCGCCTTGTCTGCCGCAAGCGAGTAGCCTTTCACAACGGTGCTTGCGTGTATGTTCTGGTCAAGCAGGTCGCCTGCCTTTTTGAGAAGCATCCCTGCAATCATAACCGAAGTTGTCGTTCCGTCGCCTACTTCCTTGTCCTGGGTCTTTGCAATCTCGACCATGATTTTTGCAGCCGGGTGCTCGACGTTCATCTCCTCAAGGATTGTAGCCCCGTCGTTTGTGATGACTATGTCGCCCAATTCCGAGACAAGCATCTTGTCCATGCCCTTTGGGCCAAGCGTCGTCCTGATTGCGTTTGCAACCGCATATGCGACTGCTATGTTTGTCCTCTGCGCGTCCCTGCCAAGCACCCTGCTTGAGCCTTCTGGCAGGATTAGGATTTGCTGCCCTTCCAAGTTCTTTGCCATACTCTTCTACCTCCGGTTGTTTTTGTTAGCGCTGCTTTCAGCCCAGCCCCACAGGTCGCCTAAGTTTTAAGCAATTCCAGGCGCGACGGCCAGCTTCTAAAACGGCCCGTGCAGTTTTTCCCATAGGCTGCAAAAGCGATGGATATGTATGCGGTAAAATATAAATAGGTTTCTTATTCGTTTCCGGCAAAGATATAGAATTATGTGGGATGGCATGAATGAGTTCATGGGGCCTGTTGCAGCACCTTCGCAGGCGCTCTTTTCAATCATCTCCTCGCTTGACTTTAGGCCACTCACCATCATTTCGGCAGTTCTTGACTCGTCTTATTTGTTTGCCCTTCTTTTGGTTGCGATAGTCGTTGCAGTTGCACTGAAGGCAAAGGATAAGAAGATTGGATGGCGGCAGGCAAAGTTCGCACTGGTTTGCATGCTGCTGGCATTTGTCATAGGCTATGCCCTAAAGGAAATAACAAAAGTTGAAAGGCCGTGCGCAAGCGCCCAGGCAAAGATTCCTTGCAGGCAGGACTACTCGCTTCCAAGCCTGCATGCCGCAACTGCGTTTGCCCTGAGCCTTGCATATCTTGGCGATAGGCGCCACAAGCGCCTGTTTTTCATTCTGCTTGCTTTTGCAATTTTCGTGTCTTTTAGCAGGGTTTATCTTGGGATGCACAGCACGATTGACGTGGTTGCAGGCTTTGGCATTGCAGGGCTTGCTTATGCTGGCGCGCTTTGGCTTGAGGGCCGGGGCAAGCGTAAATAGGAGAAGAACTTTTGGATGATGACAAAAATGTCTGAGAGCTTGAGGCAATACGCGCATGTTTTTATCGGGCTTGTGGCATTTTGGCTAGTTGCGCTTTTAGGCAGGGTTGAAGCATCCTACTTGTTTTTTGCAGGCGGCCTTTTTGCATTGGTTGTTCTGCACCTGCACTATTCAGGAACCGGGGTTGGGCGGCTTTCAGTCTGCTTTGAGCACCTCAAGCGGCAGGGGCAGGAAGCCGACCTTGGTTTTTATTGGTACCTGTCCGGCCTGTGCCTTCTTGCAACATTTCTTTACAGGCAGGAAAGGCTGCTTGTTGCACTTGTGGCACTCGGGCTTGGCGATGCGCTTTCAACCCTTGTTGGAAGGCATGGCAGGCACAAGATTTTCTACAACAGGAATAAGACTCTTGAGGGAAGCTTTGCCATGCTTGTGTCCTGCGCCCCGGCAATCTACCTGTATGGCCCCTGGGGTGCCATCTATGCCCTTGCAGTTACGGCTGTTGAGAGCCTGCCGATAAAGGTGAATGATAACCTTACAATCTGCGCAGCCAGCGCAGTGATTTTTAACTTGTTTTAGGGTGTCCTGCTATTCATTTCTAGGCAGACTACTCCTCTTTTGGCTGCCTTTGTGCCTGGCGCTTTTTTCCTGCATGGATTTTTTTGTGCTTTGCTGATTTTTCCTTCAGGATGCCGTGTGCCTCCGGCTCAGACTTTTCAGCCATGTCCTTTGCGCTTGCAAACACTTGCGCCTGCTTGTGGCCAAAGTGCGCCTCGTGCCTTCTTTCCCGTGCCTTGTGCCTAAGAAGAAACATGACAACAAGGGCCGCAAGAAACGCAAGGCCTACAAATATCAAAAATATTGTTAGGCTTATGGCAGGCGCGGCTGCAACAAATCCCTCTTGCTTTTGGTTGCCTGTATCAACTTGCACAGGCTCTGGCTTTGGCAGTGCCTGTTTTTGGATGGCTTGCATTGTTGCCAAGGCCTTTGCGTACTTGAACGTGTATTTCCCAGTTTTTTGCGGCTTGAATTTTGTCGAGCCTGACTTGTCAGTAGGGTCCAGGGTTGTCTCAAACCCCCCAGCACTTGCAAGCAATACTGCGCCTGCAACAGGCTGCGAGCCTTCAAAAACCTTGATTGTCACCCACTCCCCCTGCAGCGCTGTGGCAGGAGCCACAATGCTGAAAGTTTCTTGCACAACTGGAGGGGTTGTGTTATTGTCGGGCTTAGGCTGTGGCTTGATTTTTGTGACTTGGATGTTGACCTGCCTAGTTTCGCCTCCAACAAAGCTTAGCGACGGCTTTTCATACTCATAGTTGCCTTCAGGCAGCACAAGCTGGTAGTCGCCTGGCTGCACACCTGTGATGACATAGGAGCCGTCAGGCCTGATTTGGCTTTCAGCGCCTATAACATAAACGCCGTTTTTTGAAAGCCTAACCTTGCCAAGGGCATCTGGGTTGCCGCCATCGTAAAACACCTGTCCGTAAACTGATGAGAGGCTTGTTTCCGTCATTACCACGTCACGCCTTGTGTCCTCATTCCCTATTGTAATTGGAACTACATGCTCAGGATAGCCATACCGATTGAGCCTTAATGTATATGAGCCTGGGGTGCTGATGTTGAACTTGTAGGCACCCTCGCTTGCCGCGGTGGTTGACGCAAGGACCGTGCCTGCCTGGAGAAGCTCCACGTGCGTTCCGGTAAGCCTTGTCCCAAAGCCGTCACGGATTGTCCCTGACAAGGTCAGTGCAAAGCCTGCGGCTGCAAAAACAAGAATTGAGAATATTGCAAAAGCCAAAACTGGGGCCGATTTTCCCATCCCATCACCTGCAAGTCTTTCATGCTCCCGGTATATAAAGCTGCTTTTATCACTTGCCGACGGCGGGAACCTGGTCTGCCTGTTTGCCTTGAAGCCAATGGAGCAAAGCCGCCGGTTTTTCTTGCATTTTTTTCTAGCATTTGTAGGAAGCACCTTTTGAGGAGCACGAAGGGCATCGGAAAACATTATAAACTATTATAAACATTGCAAAAAAAAATGCACTCCATGTATTCAACTGATTATATCTCAAAGATAATGGACAAAATGCCCCTTGGGCCATACCACAAGAGGCTTTTGGCGGTTGCCGGGGCGGGATTTTCCTTCACTTCGATGGAAGTTTTTGTAATAGCCTTCACCCTGCCGATTATAGTCCAGCAGTGGGGGCTTGATGTTGCGCAGGCTGGCTTTTTGGGCTCAGCCTCATTGCTTGGCATGCTTTTTGGAAGCTATATGTGGGGCTATATCTCGGACAGGTTTGGACGGAAAGTCTCCTTTGAGCTTACCATCTTTTTTTACAGCATCTTCACTTTCCTTTCGGCATTTGCCCCAAGCTACCCTGTGCTTTACCTGTGCAGGCTTCTGACAGGAATCGGCCTTGGCGGCTGCCTTACTGCCGACACCGGCTTGCTGTCTGAAAACATACCGTCAAAGCACAGGGGCAGGTTCCTTGTGCTTCTTGACGCGTTCTGGCCGTTTGGGCAGATATTTGCAACAGTCCTTGCCGCGCTTCTTCTCCCTGACTGGAGGCTCCTGTTCATTGTAAGCGCGTTTCCGGCCCTCATCATCGCACTATTGAGAAGGTCTGTCTATGAAACCCCGTACTTTCTTGCAAAGCACGGTAAGTTCAAGGAACTCAAAGAGGTTCTGGACAGGATAATGTCTGACAACAAAACCCCAATCAAGTACGAAATTCCCCAAAAGCCGAGGCTTGAAGGCGGGCAAAAGGAGTCTTATTTGCAGCTGTTCACGTCCAAGTACCTTAAGGCGACAATAATGATTGCCATAGTCTGGATGATGCTCAACTTCGGGTATTACGGCCTTTTCATCTGGCTGCCATCCATTTTTTTCCAGCAGGGGCTCTCAAAGATGACAGTTTACGCATTCATCATATTTACGGCGCTTGTGCAGTTCCCCGGATATTTTTCGGCAGCCTATCTGGTTGAGCGCATTGGGCGCAAAAAGACCCTGTTTGCCTACCTGCTTTTAAGCGGCCTTTTCGCGCTTTCATTTGGAGCAGTCAGGGACGAGTTTTCAATGCTTGCCATGCTTTCCCTCATGTCGTTTTTCTGCCTTGGAGCCTGGGGCACAGTCTATGCATACACCCCCGAGCTTTTCCCCACTCAGGCCCGCGCATCTGGAATGGGGTGGGCTGATGGAACAGGAAAAATAGCTGCGATATTCTCAACGCCGATTGCAGGACTGATAATGGCCCAATATTCCCTGTTTGCAGCGCTGCTTGTGCTTGGAGCCGCCCTTGTCATAGGCGCAATTGCGGTGCTTGTGCTTGGGCGGGAGACAAAAGGCGAGCAGTTTGAGTAAGGGCGTGTGTGTTGGCAATTGCTGCTTTTTACTTGGATGAGGGCTTTGGCATGGACAGGATAATCATCTGGAACGTGGACACGCAAAATGACTTTATGCTTCGCGGCGGAAGCCTGTATGTTGAAGGCGCTGAGCAGATAATCCCGGC
>VGKX01000056.1 GCA_016866895.1 Candidatus Parvarchaeota archaeon | reverse complement strand
AGGAGTTTTTCCATGAGAAAGGCAGGTGTCCTTTCAGTCACTGCAACAGACACGGCGGTTCTTTGCGGGGCAAAGCATGACGCGTGCATAAAAAATTACGGCTCAGTTCCGCTCAACAACGAGTTTTGCCATGAAAATGCAATAAGGATACTGCTTTCGTTTATTGCAAGGGCCGCAAGCCAGTTCAACTTTGCAATCAGGCCGCTTGTGTGCTTTTCCAAAAGGCACTATGTCAAGTGCATCCTAAGGCTCGAATTTGGCGCAGGGCAGGCGGTTGAGAGCGCAAAACTTGCAAACTACTTTGTTTTATATTGTCCTGGCTGCCTTGAGCGCAAACTGGTTAAGGCTACCGGCTTGATTGGAAATTCCGGGTTGTTTGGGGAAGGAAACAAATGCCGTGCTTGCGGACACGTTTTGCAGATTGCCGGGCCGCTTTGGGCTGGAAAACTTGCGGAAAAGGAGTTTGTGCAAAAAATGGCAGGCTTGAATGCAAAAAGGGGGCTTGAGTGCTGGGAAGAGGTTGCCATGCTCCTTGATGTTTTGGAAAATGAGGCTGACATGCCAGCTTTTTCATATGACCTGCACCGCATCTTCAAGGTCAAAAGGCTTGGAAGCGTCCCAAACTTGGATGTGATTGAAATGCTGAAAAAAGACGGCTATGCTGCAAGCTTAACGCAACTTTTCCCCAACGTCCATAAGACAGACGCGCCTGCTGCGCAGGTTGTCAGGGCGGTTGGGATGCTTGGGAAAAAAGCGGGAAAATAAAATAGATCGAAAAAAGCGAATCAGACAAGGACGCAGTTGACAACCCCATCCTGGCCGACCCGGTTCGTTATTTTTGCCCGCCCTGCATCGGTGTCGATTATTGTGCCTTTTGTCATGAGGTTCTGCCTTGCGTAGTTTCGGTTTGCAGGCGACTCCATCACGTTTTTTATCCTTGCTTTTTTCATGCCCTCATTTGTCAGGACATTTGCATATGCTGCGTGCTTGAGCTTCACCTTGAAGGTCCTGCCCCTGCCGGAAACCAGCTTTCTGACTTCAGACTCCCCAAGCTTGGTTGCAGTGAAAGGCGAGCCTGAAAGGTAAAGTTTTTTGTCCGAGGACTTGTGGCGCTTGCCGCCTGTCCCTGAAATTTTTGAGCCTGATTTTCCGTGGTATTGTTCCATAAATATTCCCCCTAAATGTTCATCCTAAAATGTTCATCCTAAAATATTCATCCTGAACCTGCAAGCCCAAACCAGTAATCTAAACATGCAATAAACCGTTAAGGGCGGCTACTTTGCGATTACGTTGATTAGGGCTTAGTGACTAATTTAGCCAATCAAGTGTTTTAAAGCTTAATCCTTCGGACAAGCCATCGTTTTTCCCTTGGTTTGCATTCAACTGCCCTTAAAGCCCTAGCTTTGTATCCCAAGCTGCTTGAAAAGCACATCGCGGGTCAGAGGGATGTCAATGCCAAGAAGCGTGTGGATGAAAAGCACTATGTCCACTGCGTGCTTGGGCTCGACTTTTGAGCGGATGATTATTTCCTTGATGCTTTGCTCCTTGCCGATTAATTCATATAGGATAACGCCTTCCCTGCCAAATTTCTTGTAGATTGCAAGTCCGTCCTCTCCGTACTTGTTTTTTATCTCATCGCGCGAAAGAGGCTTGAAATAAACTGCCTTGTGCATCCCCAAAAACCCGAGAATATCATCGACCTGCTCAAGGGACAGGCGCGTGGAAAGAGAGATTGCTATAGTGTCGTTCTTGCCATCCACCAGGGCAAGAACGCTGTTTCCATGGGCCTTGAACTTCAAGAATAGCTGCGCTTTTAGCGCAGTCTGGCTTATCGGGTTTGCAGGCGCAGAAATAGGCACGTCAATAGGGACAATATCTGCAAATTCTGGAAGCGTCGAAACGTTTTCAGGTGCAACAAGGGCGCCAGTGTCCTGCTCCACAAAAGGATGGAAGGGGGATTTGGATTCCGAATCCTCACTTTCCGGGCCACCTGCGTCTGTTGCGCCATCCTTGTCTTCATCAGGGCTGTCTGGTGCTGACGGCTCGCCTGGGCCGCCGCCTGCCCCCCCACTGCCGCCTTCTGCCGCGGGCTTTTCAAGCTTGATTATGCCCTGGTTTTCCATGAACTCGAGTATCTCAACAAGCTTGATTTCCGAAAGCCCGGTCTCAAGCATTATTTCCTCTGCAGTTTTTTCCCCGTCGATTAGCGTGTATACCAAGACTCCCGTCTTGCCAAACTTGTTGAAGATGATTTTTTCAATGGGCGAGTATTTTGAAAGCTCCTGGGACTGCAAATCAGACTGCTGCATCTGGAGGTTCTGCTCCATTTCCTTTTCCTGCTGCGAAGGGGTTTCTATTGAACCTTCTTGCCCTTCATCTTGCTGCTTGGAGCTTTCTTCCTCGTCCTCCCGCCCGTATTTGAGCTCGTCTGAACCCTCATTTTCCAGCCCCTCTTGTCCACCTGGCCCGCCAGAGTCCCCTTTTGCCTCTTGCGCAGCCTTTTCCTCTTCCTCTTCAGATTTGCTCTCCGCCATTTCCTGCAGGCCTTTAGGCTCCTTTCTTCGCGCCTGCCTGCTTGACGCCTCAGGCTCCAGGTACGCAGGCTCTTGCGCCTCAAAGTGGGGTTTTATCAGCTTGTCCTCCCCGACGCCTTCTTGGCCCTCAGTGGCTTCTTTTGCTTCAGGTTCCGGCTCTTGGCTTTGTGTCTCACTTTTCTCTTCCCAAGCCAAGTCCTGCTGCTGCCCAGCCCTTCTTTTATATAGGGCCTGCTTTTTGACAGGCTGCTTTTTGGACTCCTGTTCCTCCTTGCCTTCCTTTGCAGCGCCAACTGAGATGATTTTTTTCTGCTCCAGGAATTCAAGAACCTGGACAAGAGTCTCCTCTTCTATTTGCAGGCTGGAGGCAAGCTGGTTTGCGCTTATGCCCTTGCCTATTGCATCGTAGATGTCTGTTCCCTGTTCGCCGAATTTTTCAAGGACCATGTTGCGGTTTTTGAACCTGTCCATTGGCCCCTTTTCAAGCTTTGTTATGAATACGTCGCCGTCTGCCATACGTGTGCCTTCCTGCGCGGATTTTACGCTTCCATTTTGGCCCCTGCTTTAGCTTTCATTGGCTTGCCGGCAGCCGCATTTGGCCATGTGGTGCAGCCCGTGCCATTGCGCCAATTTGACGAATAGAATAACTATTGGGGCGCAAGCAAATATTTATATTAATTGGATTGCCACAAGAAGGAGTATGGCCCTGGATGAGCTTCTTATTTCTACAGGCGTTGACAATCTGATAAGGCTTGTGCACCAGAAAGGCCGTGTTGAGCTTGCCGCGGCTGCAAAAGAGCTTGGGCTGCAGGTTGAGACGCTTGAAAACTGGGCGCATGTCCTTGAGGAGGAAAACATCATCAAGATAGAGTACAAGCTGACAAAAATATACCTTGTCTGGGTATCCCCTGACCCGTCGACTGTAGAGGCAAAGGCGGTTGCCCTTGACTCAAAAAAAGGCGAGCTTGTCCAAAACATTAATGAAACTCTCCATAAGGTGCAGGATACCAAAGGGGAGCTTGACTTGCTCAAAACCAACCTAAAGGAGATTCTCAAAAGCACGCAAGGCGATTCACAGCTAATCCAGAGGGTGCAGAATCTCAAGAAAATGGAGAAGGGAGTCGACCAGATTTACGAGAAGTACGCAAACAAGATTGGCAAGGTAAAAGAAGGGCTAAAGCAGATGGAAGGCCAGCTTGAGCAAATTGAGTCGGGCGGGCTGAAAAAGCCCAAGATAGCCCAGATGCTTGTGCAGCTTACTGAAAACCTGGATGCCGCCAAGGCGGAGTATGCTGCATTCAAAAAACAGGTTGAGGATGAAATTTCGAAGTTTGAGGGTGAAGTGCTTTCGGAAAAAGTCGGGCTTGAGGAGGAACTAAAGCGCGGGCAGCTGCTTCTTGCCAAGGTGGAAAGCGCAACAAAGCGGAAAAATGAAGTTCAAAGCGCCATCGGGCAGATTGAAAGCCTGGCGCAAAGCAGGGAAAACCTGGAAAGCCAGCTTCTTGCGCTTTCAAAAAAGGCCCAGGTCCTCAGCCTTCAGGCAACCACCGCACAGATGGAAAAGATGGTCCAGGCAAAGGCCGAGGAAATTGAAGAGAAGTACAGCCTAAGCGCAAAGGAGGCCGCGGAATTTGAGGACAAGCGCGGGGAGCTGCGCGAGCTTATCAGGAAGATTTGGAATGAAACTGCATAGCCGGAAAAAACCGGCCAATCGACTGTGTGCTTCAAGAAGGAATTTAAAGGCAGGCAGGAATAAGCAAATGGTGGCATGGTTCGCGTGAAGGCGGCGGCAGGGAATGAAAAAGGCGCGCAATGCATGAATTTGGTTTGGTGTTGATTCAATATGGCTGACAAGACAAAAAAGCCCGAAAAAAGGGCAGGGGACGAAAAAGGCGCGCAGGAAAGCGAGCTTGAGCAAAGCGGGAAGAAGATGCTTGAAGAGCAGAAAAATGCGATGAAAAATTCACGTATGGCACTAGGCGCCCAGGCCCAGTGGGGGCTTGTTGACCAGTACTTTTTCAATTCGGAGAGCATACCGGTAAACGTGCGTGTCAGCCGCTCAAAGGGAAGCATGGTGCCTTTTTACGAGCTTACGATTCCAGGCCTTGGGGAGGGCACCAAAATAGTCCTCAACACGCTAAAGGGGGAGCTTGTAACCACGATAAAAATCGAAATAACCGACATAATAGACCCCAAAAAGTCGGATGATGTGAAGCTCAAATTCGAGGAAAAGGCAACTAGCCTGCTCTCAAAGCACTTCCCGACTTTGTCCCAGGAGACCAAAAAGGTGCTTGCCTCCTACCTCATCCAAAATACGCTTGGCCTAGGCGAGCTTGAGTCGCTTATGCACGATGAAAAGATTGAGGAAGTTGCAATAAATTCAGCCCAGGAGCCTGTGTGGATTTTCCACAAGAAGTGGGGCTGGTGCCAGACAAACATCAAAATAAAGACAGAGGAGGCAATATACGACTATTCCGCAATGATTGGCAGGAAGATTGGCAAACAGATTAACGTGCTTTCGCCCCTGATGGATGCGCACCTGTCAACAGGAGACCGCGTGAATGCGACTCTTTTCCCAGCTTCTGCTTTTGGCAACACCATCACAATCAGGAAATTCTCAAAAAATCCCTGGACAATCACCACGCTTGTTGAGCTCAATTGCCTGCCTTCAAAAACAGCAGCGCTCATCTGGCTTTGCATCCAAAACGAGCTTTCCTTGATTGTTTCTGGAGGGACTGGAAGCGGCAAGACGTCATTTCTCAACGCCATTTCAGGCCTCATTCCAGGCAACCAGAGGGTCGTTTCGCTTGAAGACACACGGGAGCTGACACTTCCCTCGTTTTTGCAATGGGTGCCAATGGTGACCCGCGAGCCAAATGCCGAAGGGAAGGGTGAAATCACCATGCTTGACCTGCTTGTAAACTCGCTGCGGCAAAGGCCCGACAGGATTGTTGTCGGTGAAATCAGGCGCCAGCGGGAAGCCGAGATACTGTTTGAGGCAATGCACACCGGCCACTCGGTATATGCGACTTTGCATGCCGACAATGCGGCCGAGACTGTCTCCAGACTCACAAACCCGCCGATAAACATCCCCAAAGGCATGCTTGACTCGCTTGCAGGCATTGTGGTCCAGTTCAGGCACAGAAGGCTCAATGTCAGGCGCACCCTTGAGTTTGCAGAGGTGCAGAAAGGGGGAGATGTCAATGTGCTCCAGCGATGGGACCTGAAGACGGACAGGATGCTTGACGTTGGCAAGATGTTCACCCTGGCAAACACGCTTTCGTTGTATGCAGGATTTTCAACCCGCGAGATTGAACAGGAGATTTCAGAGAAGGCAAGTGTCATTGACTGGATGGTAGCCCACAAGTACAGGGAAGTGAACCAGGTTGGCAACGTGGTTTCAAGATACTACGTGCAGCCTGAAGAGGTGCTTGAGGCCGTCAGGGCCAACCGGGAATGGAAAATGGAGGAATAGGCGGGGGCAAGAAAAATGGAGACTGACTTGGGTCAAGGCCTGCCTGCTTTCAAGGATTTGGTGCAAGAAGTCAAGGAGCTTGAAAAAAGGTCCTCTGTTTCTGTAAGGAAAAAGATTTCTTTTGAGGAGCTTGAGCAGCCCCTGCCACAAATACAGACAGAGATGGAAAAGATAGAGTTTGGGGCTCTTGTGGCCGAAGTCTTCAAGGCTGAAAAGGCCATTGCATCAACATATTACGACTCGCAGCTAAATGTGCCGCTTGACAATATCTCGCAGGTGCAAAAACAAATCACGCTCAAGGAGGCCACAGCTCTTCTTGACAAGAAAAGAGCTTCGGCAGGGCTTGCTGCGCAAAAACAGCAGGTTAGCGAGCCCAAAAAGACTCTTGGGCAAAAAAAGCCAGAAGCGGTGAAGGAAATTGAGGCTGGGCCAAAGCCACAGGAAACAAATGCCCAGGTTTTGCCGCCACATGATGTTGCAGTGCCTACCCAGAAGGGGGTGGGAACAGCAAAGGCGGCACAAGATGCAAGAGTCGCACAAAAACTCCCCAAGCAGGCCCAGACACCTGCCCAAGCCATTGAATTGCTCAAAAAAGGAATACTTGAAAACATAGTGGCAAGCAAGGTCGCAAAAACAGGCAAGGGTCTTGCTTTGCAGGGAGGGCAGATTGAGCCTGGAGTCCTTGCCAAGGAAGAAAAACGGCTTGGGCAAATAACGCAGGCCGTAAGCGCAGGG